>JAIBHM010000119.1 GCA_020028535.1 Armatimonadota bacterium
TGCACGGGTCCACGCAGTCGTTCCGCGTCCGCTACCACAACAAGTGGGGCGCGCCGCGCGTCTACGACACGAAGTTCGAGGGCGTGCTCCGCCAGCTGGAGCGCCGGTACAAGGAGACCGAATCGGAGTACATGCGCGAGGAGTACGAGCAGTACATGACGACGCTGCCGTGCCCCACGTGCAACGGGACCCGCCTCAAGAAGGAATCGCTGAGCGTGCGGGTGGGCGGCAAGAATGTCGCCGAGCTCACGGCCCTCACCGTGCGGCAGTCCCTGGACTTCTTCAACGTGCTCACGCTCACGGAGCGCGAGCGGCTCATCGCCCAGCAGATCCTGAAGGAGATCAAGTCGCGTCTGGGCTTCCTGGTGGACGTCGGCCTCGATTACCTGACCCTCGACCGTACTGCCAATACCCTGTCGGGCGGCGAGGCGCAGCGCATCCGCCTGGCGACGCAGATCGGCTCGGGGTTGATGGGCGTCCTGTACGTGTTGGACGAGCCCAGCCTCGGCCTGCACCAGCGGGACAACCGCCGGCTGATCGACACGCTGATGCACCTCCGCAACCTGGGCAACACCATCCTGGTCGTCGAGCACGACGAGGAGACGATCCGCTCCGCGGACTGGGTCGTCGACATCGGGCCTGGAGCCGGCGCCCTCGGCGGGCACATCGTGGTTACCGGCACGCCCGATGACATCGCGCGCCACCCGCAGTCCATCACCGGCCAGTTCCTCTCGGGGCGGCGGTTCATCGCCATCCCGCCGCGGCGGCGGCCCCACAATGGCAACTACCTGGTCGTGCGGGGCGCGCGCGAGCACAACCTCAAGAATGTTGATGTGCGGTTCCCCCTCGGGGTGTTTGCCGCCGTCACCGGCGTCTCAGGGTCCGGCAAGTCGACCCTGGTGGATGAGATCCTCTACCGGGCGCTCACGTCGCGGCTGTATGGGACGCGGGTGCGGCCCGGGGCGCACACCCGGATCGAAGGCGTGGACAACATCGACAAGGTCATCAACATCGACCAGTCGCCGATCGGCCGCACGCCCCGCTCCAACCCCGCGACCTACACGAAGACGTTCGACCTGATGCGGGATCTCTTCGCGCAGACCCCCGATGCGAAGATGCGAGGCTTCGGACCGGGCCGGTTCTCGTTCAACGTGCGGGGCGGCCGCTGCGAGGCGTGTGAGGGCGACGGGATCGTCCGCATCGAGATGCACTTCCTGCCCGACGTGTACGTGCCGTGCGAGGTGTGCAAGGGCAAGCGATACAACCGCGAGACGCTGGAGGTCCTGTTCAAGGGCAAGAACATTTCTGACGTCCTGGAAATGACGGTGGCGGAGGCGCTCACGTTCTTCGAGAACGTCCCACGCATTCGCAGGAAGCTGCAGACGCTCTACGACGTCGGCCTCGGGTACATCCACCTCGGGCAGCCCGCGACCACGGTGTCCGGCGGCGAGGCCCAGCGCGTCAAGCTGGCCACAGAACTCTCCCGCCGGGATACCGGCCGGACACTGTACATTCTCGATGAACCGACCGTCGGTCTCCACTTCGCCGATGTCGAGCGGCTGCTGCAGGTGCTGCACCGGCTGGTTGACGCGGGCAACACCGTCGTCGTCATCGAGCACAACCTCGACGTCATCAAGACCGCGGACTGGATCATCGATCTCGGACCCGAGGGCGGGGAGCTTGGCGGCCAGGTCATCGCCGAGGGGCCGCCGGAAGCGATCGCAGCCATGGCACAGTCGTATACGGGACAGTACCTCAAGCGGGCGCTCCGGAACGCCCCCGAACTGGCGCTGGCAGGTGAGCCACGGAGGCGAAACGGCCGGAACAACGGAAAGAGACGGTAGCCGGCATCCCAGGAGGGTCTCCCATGAAGATCGATCGCTTCGAGATGGAGCGGTTCCAGTCGACGTGGGAGAATACGGTCCAGTACAACCTCTCTGAAAGCGGCATCCACCCGCTGACGCTCGCCGGTCTCGTCGACCACAGCTGGTTCCAGGAAGTCCTCTCGCACGAACCCCTCGGCTACGGCTACACCAACGGCAGCGAGGCCCTGCGCAAGGAAATCGCGGGCCTGTACCACGGGGCAGGGTACGAGAACGTGCTGGTGACGTGTGGCGCGGCCGAGGCCAACTTTCTCACCACCTGGGCGCTGCTCGAGCCCGGCGATGAAGCTGTGGTGATGCTCCCCAACTACATGCAGGTGCCCCTCCTGGTCCGCGGCTGGACCGGCGAAGCCACGGAGTGGTGGCTCCGCCGCGACAACGGCCGATGGGCTCCGCGCGCGGAGGAGCTGGACCGGCTCGTCACGCCCAGGACCAAGGCGATCTTCGTGTGCCATCCCAACAATCCGACCGGGGCCGTGCTCTCGGTGGAGACCATGAATGCGGTATGCGATGCGGCGGAACGCGTGAACGCCTGGATCGTCGCAGACGAAGTCTACCGCGGCGCCGAGCGCGACAACCATCCCACACCATCGTTCTGGGACCGGTACCCAAGGGTCGTGGTCACCGGCGGCCTGTCCAAGGCGTACGGCCTGCCCGGCCTGCGCATCGGATGGATCATCGCCCCCCACGACCTGGTAGAGACACTGTGGGCCTACCATGACTACACCACGATCGCGCCGGCATTCCTCAGCGACCGGCTGGCGCTCGCGGCGCTGACGCCGCGTACCCGTCAGCGCCTCCAGCTCCGGACCCAGCAGATCATGACCGAGAATCTGAAGCTGCTCACCGCGTGGGCGGGAGACCTGGAGGAGGAGCTCTCCTGGGTGCCGCCTCAGGCGGGGGCGATCGCGTTCTTCCGGTATCGCGCGTCGGTGAACTCCTCCCAACTGGCGGAGCGCCTGCGCAAGGAGCAGAGCGTGCTCGTCGTCCCCGGCGATCACTTCAAGATGGATGGGCACTTCCGGCTCGGCTTCGGCGTGGAGCAGCACACGCTGGAAGAGGGCCTCTCCCGCATCGGCCACTTGCTCCGTTCGCTATGATAGTCTCGGAGCTGTGGCCCTGGCCAACCTGGAAGAAAAGCTAAAACTCGTCCCTGCCCGCCCCGGCGTGTACCTGATGATGGACGCCGCGGGCCGCGTGGTTTACGTCGGCAAAGCCGCCTCACTGCGCAACCGGGTCCGCCAGTACTTCCAGGACAGCGGACATCTGGATAACGTGCGGATCCGTCACCTGATGGGCCGCATTACCGACTTCGAGGTCATCGCCTGCGAGAACGAGGTCGAAGCCCTCCTCCTCGAGACGAACCTGATCAAGCGTCACCGGCCTGCCTACAACGTGCGCATGGCGGACGACAAGGCGTTCCCCTACGTGAAGATCACCAACGAGCCTTATCCGAAGATTCTCATGACCCGGCGGGTGGTCCGCGACGGCGCGCGTTACTTCGGGCCGTACCCCTACCACGAGCCCAAGCTCGTGCGCCGCACCATCCGCACCATCCGCAAGCTCTTCAAGCTGCGATCGTGCAACATCGAGATCACGCGCGACCTCCCGCGCCCGTGCCTGGACTACTACATCGGCCAGTGCACCGCGCCGTGCGTCTCGTGGGGCGCCACCGCGGAGGCGTACGCCGAGCAGGTCCGCCAGGCCGGGTTGTTCCTGGGGGGCAAACAGGAGTCGCTGCTGGACGAGCTGCGGCGGGAAATGGAGCAGGCCGCTGCGGCGATGGAGTTCGAGCGCGCCGCCCAGCTGCGCGACCAGATCCAGGCGATGGACGCGATCTACGAGAAGCAGCGCATTGCGAGCGTCGGGCTGGAGGACCGGGACGTCGCCGCGGTGGCGCAGGCGGGCAATCTGGCCTGTGTGCAGATGTTCTTCATCCGCCAGGGAAAGATGCAGGGCCAGGAGCACTTCATTCTTGAGGGGGCGTCCGGCGTCGGCACCGGGGAGATCCTGCGCGAATTCCTCAAGCAGTATTATGAGGGCACGCCCGGCGTGCCGCCCGAGGTGGTGATCCAGGAGCAGATCGAAGACGCCGACCTCATCGCCGCCTGGCTGGGGGAGCGACGGGGAGGGAAGGTGGAGATCCTTGTTCCGCAGCGGGGGGACCGCAAGCGCCTCGTCGAGATGGCAGCCGAGAACGCGGCCCTGTACCTGCAGCACGAGCGCGCGCGGCGGGCCGGACTGGAAGGGGCGGCCATCAAGGAGCTCCAGGAGATCCTGGGTCTCGAGAATCCCCCGTTCAGGATCGAGGCCTACGACATCAGCAACTTCCAGCAGGGCGAGTCCGTCGGCTCGATGGTGGTGTTCGAAGGGGGCCGGCCGCTCAAGCGCGACTACCGGCGCTTCAAGATGAAGTGGACGGAGGGTCCGAATGACTACGCCATGCTGCAGGAGATGCTGCAGAGGCGGTTCGCCTCCGGCCGCGAGGAGCAAGAGCGTCTGGACCGTGACGAGCCGGTCCGGATCAAGTGGTCGGTGCTGCCCGACCTGATCCTCATCGACGGCGGCCGCGGACAGCTCAATGCGGCGCTGGAGGTCCTTTTCGAGTACAACCACATGATCCCGGCGGTTGGACTGGCCAAGCAGGAAGAGCTGGTCGTCACCGTCGCCAACCCCGAGCCTATCGCGTTGCCGCGCGACTCGCACTCGCTGCAGTTGCTGCAGCGGATCCGCGACGAGGCGCACCGCTTCGCCAACGCGTACCATCGCAAACTTCGCGAACGGCGCATCGTCTTCTCGGTGCTCGATGAGGTCAGGGGGATCGGGGAGAAGCGCAAGCGCGATCTGATCCGGCGGTTCGGCTCGGTCCGGGCCATTCGCCAGGCGCCGGTCGAGCACATCGCCGATGTCGTGGGTCCGAAGATGGCGCAGATCGTGGTTGATTATCTCCGCGAACACCCGGACGTCCGGTACAAAGACGAAGTCGTGCGGTGAGCAAGACGTCGCGGTAGAGACTCCTCGCTCCACGTGAGAGCACGAGCCTGGTTGGCCGTTGCTGTCGCTGCGGCGCTTGGCTCCGGCTGCGCTTCCCCTGCGTCAATCAGTTGGCTGCCCGACGACCTCGTGGTCGTCGTTCCGCCCAACGGTTTCCGGAGCACCGGCGTCGAAGTGCTGCGCTCGCAGAATGCGGCAGAGGTCAGCCTGCATCTGTCTCCTTCGGTCCGCCCCTATGTTCGCATGACGCCGGACGCACTCCCCGCTTCCGGCCCGTCTGCCACCCGGATCCGGCTGGACGTGAGCCTGCCGGAGGCCGTCCGTCCGGGGGTGATCCTCACCGGTGTCGTAGACGCGAGGGTGGGGAGAAGAATCCTTGGCCGCCTCACCGTGACGATTCAGACCCCACGCTCAACGCCCGAGGGCACCCTCGAAAGTCTCCGCGCCGCGATAGAGGCCCGCGACCCGGCCGGCTATGCGAATCAGTTCGTCCCGGAGCGACGTCAACGGCAGCGCGACGTGTTTGGAACTCTGGCCGATCGGGCACTTGACACGCTTTCCGACGGAGTGCGGACCGCAGAGCTGGAGTCGATGAGCGACGATGGCACGTCGGCACGCTACCGGATCGTCGTCCGTCTCGGACCCGACCGGACCGAAACCCTGCTGACTCTGCGGCGAGGCTCCGACGGGATCTGGAGGCTTCTCGGCTTCTGACGTCGCCGCGGCGGCACGGATACTTGACAGCGCGCGCTGCCACGATTAGTATAGCCATTAAAATAGCTATTATCTGGAGGCCACCATGCGCGTCGTCAACACAGTCGAGCTCAAGAACAGGACGAATGAGGTGCTGCGGGATGTCGTCGCCGGCGAGCCGGCGATCGTGACGCTGCACGGCAAATGCCGGCGATGGACGGCCGGGGCGGCAGGCGTCTCGCGGCCCCTGGCGTTTCACCTCTTTGTCCACCCCCCTCGGAGACGTGTACATTGCCTACAGCGCCCTGGGCGTGACGTTTGTGGATCTTGCCGCAGACGATGCCGCATTTGCGCGCGCCTTCCGCCGCCGTTTTGCGGTAGAGGCGACCCGCGAGCCGCACCCGGCGCCGAAGCTGCTGGCGCTCTTGCGCGCTTTCTTCGTGGATTTCAAATCGTTCCGCGGTCCCGTGGATCTCTCGCTGGTCGGTCCGTTCCAGCGCCGTGTGCTCGAGCAGCTGCGACGCATCCCGCGGGGGGAAGTGCGAACCTACCGCGACATCGCGCGCGAGATCGGACAGCCGGGGGCGACGCGCGCCGTAGGGACCGCGTGCGCACGGAATCCGGTTCCGCTCATCGTCCCGTGCCATCGCGTCGTCCGCAGCGACGGCACACTGGGCGGGTACTCGCTTCGAGGCGGTATCGCCCTCAAGCAGCAGTTGCTCGAGCGCGAAGGGGTTGCCCGCAGCCGGTTGCGCGTCTCATAGATGCTGTGTTATGCGAACTAATGTTCGCTTATGTTACTATATAGATATTTCATATTGACAGAATAGAAAATTTCATTTACTATTACTCCAGTCAGAAGTATCACTATAGAAAGACTGGGGTGAATTCACATGGGCATCGATAACAGGTTCATCCTTGAGATGATAGGCCGCCACCGATCCGAGGAAATCCTGCGTGACGCCGAAAGGGCTCGGTTGCTGCGAGAAGCGGAACTCGAAAACGAGAAGCGTCTCTGGGATCGGGTCGTTGCGTGGATAGCGGGAACCGCGCAGGCGGTCAAGGCTGCAGAGACCTCCAGCGCGTCCGAGACCGGAGGGAGGATGGCAAATGCCACAGGCGCCCGGGAAGTGCCCGGTCTGTAGCTCCGACCTCGAGGTTGTGCGACTGCAGTGCACGTCGTGCGGCACAGCCGTGGAAGGGCACTTCGAGCTCTCCAAATTCAACCGACTCGATCCCGAGCAGCTCGGCTTTCTCGAGCTGTTCTTGAAGGCCCGCGGCAACATCAAGGAGGTTGAACGGGAGCTCGGGCTCTCGTACCCAACGGTGCGGGCGCGCCTCGACTCTCTCCTGATCACT
>JAIBHM010000024.1 GCA_020028535.1 Armatimonadota bacterium
GGGTACCAACATCGACCATAGTCCGGTGACCTATAATATGGATCCTCAGGAGCTGTTCCGGGCGCACCGGGAGATGGAGGAGGAGGGTCTCGACCTGATCGCGATCTACCACTCGCACCCGCGGACGCGGGCCTATCCGTCGAGCACCGACATCGCAAAGGCGACGTACCCCGACTCGTTCTACATGATCGTCTCGCTGGCCGATCATGGGATGGCGCCCGAGGTGCGTGCGTTCCGCATCGCCGAGGGACGAGTCAGCGAAGGGACCGTGGTCCTGACATGAAGGTCAGCACACGCGCGGAGTATGGATTGCGGGCTCTCATCGACCTCGCCCATCATTTCGGCGAAGGGCCGGTGCAGAGCAAGCATATCGCCGAGCGCCAGGGGCTACCCGAGCCTTACTTGAACCAGCTCATGACGGCACTCCGCCGCGCCGGCCTGGTCAGCAGCAAACGCGGGCCGACCGGCGGGCACATGCTGGCCAGGCCGCCCCAGCAGATCAGCCTGCGCGACGCGTTCGACGTCCTGGAAGGATCCACGTCGCTCTGGTGGTGCGTGGAGACGGACGACCCGGACTGTATCTATGCGGCGGGATGCGGTTTACGGCCTGTGTGGCAGGCGATCAACGGCGCGGTGGCCCAGGTCCTGGATCGGATGTCGCTGGCCGACATCAGCCGGCCGCGCCAGCCGATCGCGGCGCTATCGGCGGCGCCCAAGGCCGAAGGCTCATTGCGGACCTAATTCAGAACGCCGCAGCTCCCGGTGAGGGGACCAGGGTCCGCCCTGGTCCTTTGTCGTTTCGCGGGAATGCGGCGGGTACCCCGGCCGTTGACCGGGACGGCCCGAGATGGGAGCGACACTGTTGGCCCAGCAGCGTGAGACTACCGCCGAAGAGCGCGAGCGGTTCAGTGCGCTCGTCGGCGAGCATCTCGACGGCCTCTTCGGCGCCAGTCTGCGCCTGACGCGCAATCGCACGAAGGCAGAGGACCTCCTCCAGGAGACGTTCCTGCGGGCCTGGAGGTCATTCCATACCTTCCGCCCTGGGACCAACGTGCGGGCGTGGCTCTACCGCATCCTCATGAACGCCTACATCGACGGCTATCGGAAGAGCGAACGAGAGCCGGAGGTCGTCGACCACGAGGACGTGGACGAATTCTACCTCTACTCCAAAGTCCACGAGAGCGAGGACTTCCGCCGGGCCGGAAATCCTGAGGAGGTCCTCCTGGCCAACCTGATGGACGCCGACGTCAAAGGGGCGCTCCAGGGCCTGCCGGAAGCGTTCCGGAACGTCGTGATCCTTGCCGACATCGAAGGGTTTTCCTACAAAGAGATCGCGGAGATCCTGGGTATCCCGATCGGCACGGTGATGTCGCGGCTCCACCGTGGCCGCCGCCAGCTGCAGGTGAAGCTGTGGGAATATGCGCGCCGGGCCCACTACGTTGGCGCCGAGCGGCCGTCGGGGGGGACGGGTGGGGGCCCATGACCGAGATCGACTGCGAGCAGGTGCTCGAGCAGGTTTGGAGTTATCTCGACGGCGAGTTGGGCGAGAACGCGTACATCGAGATTCAGGCACACTTGGCGGAGTGCGCGGGCTGCGGTCCCAAGTACGAGTTTCAACGAAAGCTGTTCACCCTTGTCGAGCAGAAGTGCAAAGAGGGGCCCATCCCGGTCGAGCTGAAGCAGAGGCTCTTTCGCCTCCTCGAAGGATGACCGCTAGCCCAATCCTGTTATTGCGCTTTCCTCGCGCTGCGCTATCATCGGCATCGAACGGAGGGCACGAGGTGTCCCTCTGTGGCTGCCATTCGCGCCCTCATCGTAGACGACCACCGTCTGGTCGCAGACGCGCTGGCCAACGTTCTACGGGCTGATCCCGACGTCGAAGTAATCGGCATCGCTTCTACCGGCCCGGAAGCCATCGCGCTGGCGAAACGTCTGCAGCCGTCGCTGATCGTGATGGACATCGGCCTCCCGGGGATGGACGGGGTCGAGGCCACCTGGATGCTCCGGCGCCAGTTTCCCGCGATTCCCGTGTTGATCCTGACCATGTACGATCAGGAAGCGTACGTGCTCGAGGGGCTCCGTGCGGGCGCGGCCGGCTACCTCCTCAAGACCGCCTCGCCCACGCAGTTCCTGGATGCCGTTCGCCGTGTGCACGCCGGCCGGCCGGTGGTGGACGTGCGCATTGCTTCTGCAGCCGTGTCCCGGGCCGCGGCTCCTCGCCTCGCCGCACGCGGGCCGTTCCCGCTCAGCAAACGCGAGACGGAGGTCGTGCAGAAGATCGTGGCCGGCCGTGCGGTGCGCGCCATCGCGCTGGAGCTCCACCTCAGCGCGCATACCGTACGCAACCACCTCAAGTCGGCCTACAGAAAGCTTGGGGTCCACAGTCAGGCTGAAGTCGCGGTGCATGCAATCCGGCGGGGGATCGCACGCGCGTGACGCAATCCCCGTCCGCCGAAATCTCGGTGCTGCCGGCGCACCTGGATGGCGAGATCCGCCTGATTCCGCTGCGCGACGTCCTCTATTGCTACGCGGAGGGTGGGCGCACGCAGATGGTCACGCCACAAGGGGAACTGCCCAGCCGGTCGTCGCTGCGGGAACTTTCCGAGCGTCTGGAGTCCGCACGATTCTTCCGCGCCCACCGCGCCTACCTCGTGAACCTCGACCACGTCCGGAGCATCGTCCCCTGGACGCGCAACGCCTTCAGTCTGTCGCTGGATGGACGGCGGGAGATCCCCCTCAGCAAGCACAAGGTCAGAGCCCTCCGCGATCTCCTCGGCTGGTAGCCCCACGGAACTGCATATTTCCGCCAAACGTAGGTAAATAGGTAGTAGGAAGTGCGAAGTTCCTGTTGAGGAGGACCACAATGAACATGAAACATGGACGCCGCGTCCTCGTCGCGTTGCTTGCAGCGATGCTGGTTGCGGCGGCACCGGTGTTTGCCCAGGCCATTGATCCGTTCGGTCAGCCGGTCGTCCAGGTCCGTTCGCACCCGGCATATTATGTCTGGGTCGATCAGGGCGGGTGGCACGTCCGGTGGGCGACCACATTCCCGCAATTGTTCTCCGGCTCGATCGCCTCGGATGGCGAGATCCGGAACCTACGGCGTGCGGGTGGCGGCTCGGTATCCTGGCTCTCTCACGCGGGCCTGCAGCGCGCGGTGTTCGGGACCGTGGCGTTTTCCGGGATGGATGGATTCGACTTCGAGTCCACCGGGGCGAACGTCACTTTCAGTCTCCTGACGAACGCGGGGATCACCAGGCGGGACTGGGTGTTCATCGGCCGGAATCTCTTCCACCCGCAGGGGGTGCCCTTCACGCTGGTCGTGAATCCGCTGCTGGTGCTGCAGGGTGGCCGGGAACCGATGCTCAGTGACATCGACCGGCCGGTCGACCGCGACCGCTAGATCGACCCGACGTCACCCCTCAGGTTGGAGGCGGCTCGGAGGCTAGTGAGCCTTCGCGGCCGCCTTCTCTTTCTGCTCCATGATCGAAGAGGAGTGGCCGGGGAACGCTGAGGCATTCGGGTTGATGAAGGTCATCGCATTGTTCACGGCGGTGGCGGCCTCACCGAATCCCGTGGCGATGAGCTTGAGCTTGCCGGGATAGATCGCGATGTCACCCGCGGCGTAGATCCCGGGGAGGTTGGTTTCCATCTTCGTGCTCACGACGATCGAGTCGTCCTGGATCGCCAGTCCCCACTCGCGGATCGGTCCGAGGTTGCTGACCAGGCCGAGAAAGGCGAGCACGGCGTCGATTTCGACGATGTCTTCCTGCTGCGTCTTGTTGTTGTAGATGACCGCCTCGCGCACGCGGTCGTCCCCGCGCAGCGCCCGCAGCTCGTAGAAGAGCTTGACGTTGATCGGCGAGGCAAAGAGCTTCTTCACGCTGTCCTCGTGCGCGCGGAAGCCGTCCCGGCGGTGGATCAGGGTGATCGACTTCGCGTAGTCCACCAGGCCCAGCGCCCAGTCCAGGGCCGAGTCGCCTCCGCCCACGACGAGGAGCCGCTTCCCGCGGTAGTCCTCTTTGGAGCGCACGGCGAACGCCAGCCCCTTCCCGATCCACTGGTCGAGCTCTGGCCGCTTGTATGTTTTGGGCGTGAACGCGCCGATGCCGGCGCTGATCAAGACGACTTTCGTGCGGTGCTCACCCGCGTCCGTGCGCAGCGTGATCGCCCCGTCCTGGCGGTTCATGGCCTGCACGTTCTCATCGAGGTGGACGGCCGGGTGATACTGCATCGCCTGATCCACGAGGTTGCGAACCAGGTCTTTACCCAGGATCTTGGGAAAGCCGGCGACGTCGTAGATGAACTTGTCGGGGTAGAGGGCGGTGACCTGGCCGCCCAAATCGGGCTGGCTGTCGATCAGCTTGGTGCGTAGTCCACGAAAGCCCGCGTAGTAGGCTGCAAACAGCCCGGTGGGCCCGGCGCCGATGATGGTCAGGTCAAACAGGTCGTCCGCGGTCATGCCGCCGCCAGCCTCCTCTGCACGCAACCCGGCTATTATAGCATTCCCGAATTTTGAGCGTCCACGAACCGCGAGGCGGGTTCGTGCGCGACGTCTGTCATCCCGCGCGCGGGGGCACCAGTTCCATGAAGATACCCCCTATACGGTGGAGGTGGTGGCATGCGATACATCCTGGTCGCGGTCGTTCTCGTCGGGACGATCCTCGCGGCCGGACTTGCAGAAGCGGCGGCGCCGGCACCGGTGCCGTTCAAGGCCGGTAGCTCATGGACCTACCGGGTACACACAAAGCCCGCGCAAGGCGTGGCGAAGGCCGAGATGCGGACGATCACGTACCGAGGCGAGATGAAGTTTCGCGGTCGTGCCTATCATGCGTTCGAGACTCGGACCGGAATGGCCACCCTTGAGCGAGACCTGATGATCTGGACCGGCACAGCCTTCCGCCGGGCAGTCGTGGTGCGGATGGATGGGGCGAAGACGATGGAAACCGTCTATGACAAGCCCTATGCTACCAGCGGCGTGGCGGAGAACCTCGCCGGCCGCACGCAGAACTTCGAGGAAGGTGAAGCGACAGGCCGCGGCGCCTGGAGCAACTCCGTCAGCCGCAGCACCGACGTCAAGCTGACGACTCCTGCCGGGGCGTTTACGGCGACCAGGTGGGAAGGCACGTTCATCCTGGGGCACGTCAAGCAGATCTATACCATCTACACGGTTGGCCCCGTCGAAGTGCGCGCCGACTACGACATCTTCCTCAAGGGGCAATATCAGAGCACCGTCGTCCACGAACTGCAGAAGGGGCCAGTCCCCAAATAGACTAGCCTGACCGGGCGCGGTTCCAGGGCGTTGCCTGGGACCGCGCTCGCCGCATTCTGAACACCTGCGCGTGGAATGCAGCTCCGGGCATTCCCGTTACACATGTGCGCCATCCTCGATTCTCACGCTATGCTAGAATTGAAGCCTAAGATCTTGGACGTGAACCGTTAAAGGAGGCAATATGGCACTTACGCGGCGCGGACCACTGCTCTCTGACGAGCAGATGGAGCGCTACTCGCGCCAGATCATCCTCGAAGAGATGGGCGTCGCCGGGCAGCGCAAGCTGCTCGAGAGCAAGGTGCTGGTCGTCGGCGCCGGCGGGCTCGGCAGTCCCGCCTCCCTCTACCTGGCCGCGGCCGGCGTCGGCACGCTCGGCATCGTCGACGGCGATCGCGTCGATCTCACCAACCTCCAGCGTCAGGTGCTCCACTACACGCACGACCTGGGCCGTCCCAAGACACAGTCGGCGCGGCGCACGCTCGAAGATATCAACCCCGATGTCACTGTCAGGCCATACCAGACGGTCTTGACGAGCGAGAACGCGCTCGACATCATCCGCGACTACGACGTGGTCGTGAACGGCAGCGATAACTTCCCCACGCGCTACCTGGTCAACGATGCGAGCGTCTTCCTGGGCAAACCGCTCATCGACGCGAGCATCCTCAAGTGGGAGGGGCAGGCCACCACATTTCTGCCGGGACAGGGCTGCTACCGCTGCCTGTTCCCGACCCCTCCGCCGCCGGGAACCGTCCCATCCTGCGCGGAAGGCGGCATCGTCGGTGCGGTCGCCGGCTTCATGGGCACGCTGCAGGCGCTCGAGGCGGTGAAGGTGCTGCTCGGTCGCGGCGAAACGCTGGCCAACCGGCTGCTGATCTTTGACGCCCTGTCGGGAGAATTGCGCACGCTACGGTGGAGCCGCAACCCCAACTGTCCCGTGTGCGGCGATCACCCGACCATTACGGAGCTTATCGACTACGAGGCGTTCTGCGGCGTGCCGGGCCACACCGCGGTTCAAGCAGCAATTGACGTCGCGCCCGCGACCGACATCAGCCCCGAGCGGGCGAAGCAGATGCTGGACGCGGGCGATGCGGACTTGTTGGACGTACGCGAGACATGGGAGTGGATGACGGCGCGGATCCCGGGCGCAACCCTCATCCCGATGAGCGAGCTCCCCCAGCGCCTGGGCGAGATCCCTCTGGATCGGTCTGTCATCGTCTACTGCGCGGTCGGCCAGCGCAGCGCGGCCGTGGTGGAAGCACTGCGGCAGCGCGGCCACCAACGCGTGTTCAACATCGCGGGCGGGATTGTCGCCTGGATGAACGGACAGTACACCGTCGAAGCGGGCCAGACGGCCTGACCCCAGCCCCCGGCGGTCAGCAGGAGCGGGACCGTGACCTCTGAAATCAGCAGTGTGTCCGATTCCCCCACACTAACTGAACATGTTCCTCAGCGCGATCAGGAATCGCGTGAGCTGATGCGCCAGGCGCTCCTGCGGGAGCCGCGCCATATCGAGCTCGTCACGCGGCCCGTGCCGGCTCCCGGTCCCGGCGAAGTCGTCTTGCGCGTCCGCGCCGCGTTAACCTGTGGTACCGACCTCAAGACATACCGCCGCGGCCATCCCAAAGTCCCCTTCGGACCGTTTGGACACGAGTGCGCCGGTGATGTCGTGGCGACCGGACGCGGTGTGCGCCGGGTGCGCGAGGGGGATGCCGTCGTGCCGACCCCCACGGCGTCCTGTGGAGAGTGCCCGTCCTGTCGCGCCGGCCGCGAAAACCTCTGTGAGCGGCAGTTCGAAGGGATCGTGCTCGGCGCCTACGCCGACTACCTGCTCATCTCGGAGAAAGTCGCGGCGAGCAATCTGCTCCGCAAACCGTCCACACTGACCTACATCGAGGCGGCATTCCTCGAGCCGCTCTCATGCGTCATCCACGCGTGGGACCGGCTGCGTTCCATCCCGGTAGAGCAGGTGGCCGTGGTCGGCCTGGGCGGGATCGGCCTGCTGCACGTCCGCGTCGCCAAGGCATTGGGCGCGCGGGTGATCGCCGTCGGGCGCCGGGCTGAGCGGCTCACGCTGGCGAAACAACTGGGCGCCGATGCCGTCGTCGACACCGACCATGACGAAGTCTCCGCCGGGCTCCGCGAGGTGAGCGGAGGGCTCGGACCCGACGTGATCATCGAGTGCACCGGCAGCCCGCATATGTGGGTGGAAGTGGCGGGCTGGGCGCGCCGCGGCGGCCGCGTGCTGCTCTTCGCGGGATTGGCGGCCGGCGCGCAGGTCGCATTCGACGCGACGCGCCTGCACTACGACGAAGTGGATATCGTCAATAGCTTTCATTACCGGCCGTCCGATGTGCTCGAGGCGCACCGTCTACTCGCCACCGGCCAGATCGACGTGCGGCCGATCATCAGCGATGTCCGCGACCTGACCAGCATCGTGGACGTCTTTGCCTCCCTGGACCGCGGCAACGGAGTGAAGTACGCGATCCTGCCGGAGGCGACCGGATGGGCGTAGAGCGGACCCGCGCCGTCCTCCCCACCACTACCCGAGCCGTCGTGTTCTATCGTCCGGACGACGTGCGCCTGGAGTCCATTACGTTGCCACGTTTGGGCCCCGGCGATCTCCTCGTGCGGATCACGGCCTGTGGTCTGTGCGCCAGTGAAGTGATGGACTGGTACATGGCGCGCAAGGCGCCGATCCCCCTCGGCCATGAACCGGTCGGGGAGGTGCTGCAGAGGGGCTCCGCAGTCGAGGCATTCTCACCGGGCGACCGCGTCTTCGTCCACCACCACGCTCCCTGTATGCGCTGTCGGGCCTGCCGCCGCGGCGCGTACGTGCACTGCACGACGTGGCGCCGCGGCAAGCTCACCCCGGGCGGCCTCAGCGAGTTTGCTGTTGCACCGGCGGAGATCGTGGACGCCGACACGTTGCCCATCCCGCCCGAAGTTTCCGATGAGGCCGCCATCTTCATCGAGCCGCTGGCCACTGTCGTGAAGTCCCTGCGCCGCAGCCGGATGCGTCAGGGCGACCGGGTGCTCGTGATCGGGCTCGGCGTGATGGGGTTGCTGCACGTCATGCTGGCACGGCGCCTCGGGGCCGGAATGATCGTCGGCGCGGATCGGGTTCCTTCACGGCTCAAGCGGGCGCGGGAGGCCGGAGCGGGCATAGTAGTGGATGTGACGCAGGAGCAACTACCCGAAGCGGTTCGGACTGCCACTGACGGGGACGGCGCCGACATCGTCATCGTAGGTCCAGGTTCATTGGAAGCGATGCAGGCAGGATTTGAGGCGGCAGGTCCGGCGAGCACGGTCATCCTCTTTACACCCACTGAGCCCGATGCACGCTGGCCGTTTCCGGTGCACGAAGCCTACTTCAGAGAGATCAGCGTGGTTCCATCGTACTCGTGCGGGCCAGACGACACACGCGAGGCGTTGCGACACATTCGCGATGGCCTGCCCGTCGAGTCGTTGATCACGCACCGGCTGTCCCTGGACGAAGCGGACGAGGGGTACCGCCTGGTGCGCGAGGCCACGGATGCGCTGAAGGTGGTCGTGCGGCCGTGAGTGATCCTCGGAATTCCCAGTCCGAGTCCGGCAGCTGCGACCTTCCGGATGCCACGGTCCACCGGTCGAGCCTTGCCCACCGGAAGTTCGACAGCACGACCTTCACATGGGACGGGATCTCTGCGCAGGTGTACAAGCACGGCAATCAGGGGAGTGCGGGCATGGGATGGAGCGACGTCGTCCGCCACACGCTGGCGGGCGGGGAATCCCTTGCCTTTCAGCTTAGATACTTCGAAATCGGCCGCGGGGGATTCTCGAGCCTGGAGAAACACCACCACGCGCACACGATCATCGTGCTGCGTGGGCGGGGGAGGGTGATTGCCGGCCGCGAGGTGTTCGCCGTAGGCCCATTCGATCTCGTCGTGATCCCCGCAGGCGCGCCGCACCAGTTTGTGAACGCGGGCGCCGAGCCGTTCGGCTTCCTGTGCCCCGTGGATGCAGATCGCGATCCCCCGCATGCGCTCACGGTTGATGAGCTCGAGAGCCTCCTTGGGGACCCCGATGTCAGGGCCGCCGTCAAGCTTGGCGAGGCGATCAGCCCATCCAGGCCCTAGCGAGTGTCAGCATGCTCCTGGCATAGCCTCATCGTTGGTCATCCCCGAGTTCAAAAGGCTGTTTTTGCCGCTTTGCCCAGAAAACGAGGACTTTTCCCGTCAGCAGCGAAAACCGCCCCGTGCAAGCACGTGTCGCGCTCAGCCGCGCCCTCTTCGAGTGGGGGCCGGCGATCAACCGCCACGGCGCCCTCTACCGTCCCCTCGCACGAGAAGTCGCCGGTGTCTGCGCAGCGTGGGTGAAACGCCTCCTCGCCAGCCACGATCGCGTCGTTTTCGTCGATGGATTGCAGTTCGCTGTTGGCCCCGCACCCCACTACGCGGGACTTGAGTTTCGCTTCAGGAACTACGAGCCCGGGGTCGCGTCTGTGCTGCGCCGAATGCTCGGGCCCGGGATGATCTTCGTCGACGTCGGGGCACATGTCGGCTTCCACTCCCTGGCTGCGGCGCGGCTCGTCGGTGATCGGGGTAGAGTGTATGCGTTCGAGCCCGATCCAGATACCTACGACCTCCTTCAGAACAACGCCCGTTTGAACCGCCTCACCAATATCATCGCGGTCCCATTAGCCGTTGACGAGGGGTGCGGTGAGAAGGACCTATTTCTCGGTGTTGTTCACGAAGGTCACAACACGCTGTACGCCCGCAGGCTGGTCGGGTCGAGGTCGGTGCGCGTGGAGACGACGACCTTGGACACCTATTTCGCGACTCGAGGGATCCTGCGGCTAGACGTGATCAAGCTCGACGTGCAGGGCGCCGAACCGGCCGTGCTCCGCGGAGCCAATGACATTCTCCGCCGCTGCAGAGGTCTCAAGATCATTGTGGAGATCGATCCGATCTTCCTGCGGGCCACCGGGAGTGACCCAGAAGCGATTTTGGAGCCACTTGTGGCCGCGCGCTACCGGTTCTGGTGGATCGCTCGGGACGGTGCGCTCGAGCGGATTTCTGGAGATGGGTTGCACGACCGGCAATACGGGCTGCACTACCTGCTGGGTGCACGGTCCGATGCGCAGGTCTGACGATCTGAACGAGGCCACGCGCCGCATCGGTCTGCTCGTGGCCGCATCGCTCCAGTTTACTGTCGCGACCTTTCTGTATCTTCGCGGTGGCGTCCCTCTCAACCGCGATGTCGTCGTCCTCATCACGCTCTGCTATGCCATGGCATTCTGGCTCACCATCAGCGCGTTCGTGCCATCGGGACGGTGGCGCGACTGGCTCGTTGCCGCTGCGATGCTGTACGCGCTATTGGCCAGTTTCTACGTCGGGGTTCGCATTGTCACTCCAGGCTACACGAACGACAGTCTGGCGCTCCTCCATGTCGGGAGCGAGCGGCTGCTGAGAGGCCAGAATCCCTATCACCTCTCGTGGGAGGAGATCGCACCCGAGCTGAACGAGCGATTTGGGCTTCCCCGCGAGTTACTGACGTCCCGCACCAGCGGAGACCCAATCGAGCACCCGGTAGCCTATCCGGGCCTTGCGTTGATGCTGACTGCGCCATTTCTGGCGGCGGGTATGCGGGATCTGCGATGGGTGCTCTTTGGTGCTGAGGTGGCGGCCTGGTTACTCCTCTATGCCCGCGCACCGAGAGTATTGCGTTCAGTCGTGTGGATTCCGATGATCCTGGAGGTGAACATCTTCCTCCTGTACGCGCAGGGAGGCATCACCGAGTGGCTCTGGGTCCCTGCGATGCTGATCTGTGCCCGTTACCTCGAAACCGGCCGCAACGGGGCTGCGGCCGCAGCCCTGGGTACGGCGGCCGCGATCAAGCAGGTCCCCTGGCTTGCTGCGCCATTTGCAGCGGTCTGGATCTGGAATACCGCGGGTCCCTCCGCCCGGCAGAAAATCGGCGCGACCGCACAGTTTGCCGGCGTGGCGTTGAGCACATTCATGATCTGGAATCTACCATTTATGGTGTGGGATACACGAGCATGGTGGCTTGGGGTGATCGAACCGATGGTGAGCCCGATGATCCCATTCGGATCCGGGCTATCGCTATTCACCCAGGCCGGCTTGCTCCGAATGCCTCGGGAGTTTTTCCTCGTCGTGCAATCTGCGGTGTTTGTCGCGGCCGTCGTGACTTACCACGTGTTCTTTCCCAGGCTCCGGTATGCGATGTGGGCGTTTATCCCCGTTGTTTTCTGGTTCGGATTTCGCTCACTCCACAACTACATCGTGAGTTGGATCCCGCTCATACTCTGGGGCTTTCTCGTGTCGTGGACCGATCGGGGCATTCGCGCGGAGCCGCGGACAAAGCTCAGACCGGCAGTCGCGACGGCCGCCGCGGCTGTTGCGGCCATCATCATTGCCGTCGTCGTGTTCGCGCGACTTTCGTTCGCAGGTGGCCTCGACCTCCGAGTGGTCAACGTTCGGGACGAGCTAGCGATCGGGGCCCCAACGGCGGTCACCCTTGAGCTTACGAACAATACGCCACGCGTGGCGGAGCCCAGATTCTGGATTTCGTGGGGGCCGTTTAGCTTTCTTTGGATGGCCGAGGGGCCCCAGCGCCTCGATCCAGGTGTTCGGGCCCGGTACACGATACGCCCACAGGGCCCCGCCGGTCTGCCACCAACCACAGAAAGTCCGCGCCGCGGAGCGAACGCGGTGAACCGACCAAACGGTTTTGTGGTGAGGGTGAATGACGCCTCCTCTTCGATCTTCACGGTCAGCCCGCCGCTGGCGCCGCCGGTCGCGACGCCGCCCATCCGCAACCCTCGCTTCCATTTCTGGATGCGCGGCAATGGCGATCCCTCACGGCCCATTCCCATCCACTGGTCGGATCAATCATGGGCGGTGGGTCATGATCGCAGCTCTCTGAAGCGCTCCGAGTGGGATGCCATGCACGCCTTGAGGCTCGAGGTCGTCCAGGACGGTCGCACGGTCCCCACGGCTCACGGAGAGTGGGTGACGAGTGCTCTTCACCAGCGGATCGCATTTCCACGGTGCGGGCTGTCCATCGTGGCCCGGCCTTCGTTCGAGCCCAAGTTTGTCGGGCCCTGGCCGGCAGCCGCGCTGACCTTACAAGTCCTGGATGGAGAGCACGCGATATGGGTTGTCCTCGGGCAAAGCAAGGCGAAGGCTGCGGCAATCCTTCCGAATGGCACGCGCCTGGTCATGCTCAATGCGCCGCCCCACCACTGGTCTCGACACACGGTGGGCCTCGAGGGGCTGTACGCCGACGCAGGCTGGCCGATACCGCAACACATCACGCTGAAGATTGCCGTGACCGCCCATGCTTCTGTGCCGGGCTCGTACGGCGCAGATATCAGGGAAATCGAGGCGATTCGGAAGGATGACTGCTAGCGGGGCACTTCGGGTACCACCCATCCCCAGGTCAGGTTGAGCCTATTCTGTTGACACTCATGACATGGAATCCGTAGAATGGAGACGGCATGATTACCATAACCGAAGCTGCGGCGACGAAGTTGAAGGAGCTTATGACCAACCAGGAGCAGCCCGCTCTCTACCTGCGCCTGTTCATCGCCCCGGGCGGCTGCGAGGGCTTCACCTACGGGATGGCCTTCGACAAAGAGCGGCAGGGCGAGGATCAGGTCATCGAGCGCGGGGGCGTGCGCGTGTTGGTTGATCCCGCGAGTTCCGAGTACCTGTCGGGCGCTCAGATCGACTTCATCAAGTCCCAGATGGGCGAGGGGTTCACCGTTCGGAACCCGAATGCCATTTCGACCTGCGGGTGCGGCCACTCGTTCCACACACGGCACGCCGCGGGGCAGCCGCAGGACTGCGGCTGTGAGACCGACCAAGCGACCGGGCACACAACCGAGCACACGACGAAGGCCTAGGAGCCAAGCGGATGAGCCAGCAAGTGCAGGTACAGACGCAGGATCAGGACATGCGGGCGCGCGTGGAGCAGGTCCTCGAGACGATTCGCCCCTACATCCAGGGCGACGGCGGCGACCTCGAGCTGGTGGATATCGTCGCCGGCATCGTCCAGATTCGCCTCGCCGGTGCCTGCGTGGGGTGCATGCACTCGATGATGACGCTACAGGCCGGCGTGGAGCGAATGCTCAAAGAAGCCGTCCCGGAGATCAAGGGCGTCGAGGCGATGCCCTTCTAAGCGCGAACTGACGGCGCGCGTAGCGCGCGGCGATGACAGTCAGCGGGGCTCCTCGGACAGACATCCGGGGAGCCTTTCGTGTTGTACACTCGAGTCGGAATCCCGATGAGTACACCCTGGGCGCACATCCTTCGTAAGATCGACGACTACCGTTGGGAAATCCCGCAGTCCTACAAGCCTGGGATGCGGGTGCCTGGACGTGTCTACGCTGACGAGCGGATGCTGCGACAGATCGCGGAGGAGCAGGCGCTCGATCAGGTCGCCAATGTCGCGACACTCCCAGGGATTGTCCACGCCTCGCTGGCGATGCCCGACATTCATTGGGGGTACGGTTTTCCCGTCGGGGGGGTCGCGGGGTTCGACCTTCACGATGGAGTCGTGAGCCCCGGCGGCGTGGGCTACGACATCTCATGCGGGGTCCGTGTCATTCGCACCGACCTCTATGAAGCTGAGGTCCGTGAGAGGCTTCAGCCTCTTGTCGATGCGTTGTTTGCCGCGGTTCCCTCCGGGGTCGGCGCCACCGGCCGGCTGAAACTTGACAACCGGGCCATGGACGGGCTCCTCAAGGGAGGCGCCCGATGGGCAGTCGATCAGGGCTACGGTTGGAACGATGACCTTAACGCGATTGAGGGCGGCGGAGCACTGCCTCAGGCGGATCCGGAGGCGGTCAGCCAGCAGGCGAAGCAGCGCGGCAGAGGACAGGCCGGCACCATGGGGTCAGGCAACCATTTCCTCGAGATCCAGGTGGTTGATGAGATCTACAACGTTGAAGCGGCCAGGGCCATGGAGCTTGACGAGCCCGGGCAAGTCGTGGTCTTCGTGCACTGCGGCTCACGCGGCCTCGGCCATCAAGTCTGCACCGACTATCTCCGCGTGGCCGAACGGTCAGCCCGCGAGCACGGCATTCACCTGGTAGACAGGCAACTCGCGTGCATGCCGTTCCAGTCGCCGGAGGGGCAGCGCTACTTCGCGGCGATGAGTGCGGCGGCGAACTTCGCCTGGGCGAACCGCCAAATCATTGCCCACTGGATTCGCGAAGCCTTCAGCGGTGTGTTTCGGAAGAGCGCGGAATCAATGCATATGTCGCTCGTGTATGACGTCTCCCACAACATTGCGAAGATAGAAGAGTACGCGGTGGACGGTGCCGTCCGCCAGCTTCTCGTGCACAGGAAAGGCGCCACACGCGCATTCCCGCCCGGCCACCCGGACGTTCCCGAACGGTACCGCACCATCGGCCAACCCGTCCTCATCCCCGGGGACATGGGCCGGTATTCTTTCATCGCCGTCGGCACGGAGCAGGCCATGCGCGAATCCTTCGGCTCTACCTGCCACGGCGCCGGCCGCGTGATGGGCCGCAAACAAGCCGTGCGGACCCTGGCCGGGGTGGACGTCGCGTCCGATCTAAAGAAACGAGGGATCCTCGTTCGCGCTCAAGACCGCAGCCTGCTCGCCGAGGAGGCCCCCCAGGCCTACAAGGACGTGGCGGACGTGGTGGCAATCTGTGATGCTGCCGGGATCAGCCGCCGCGTTGCCCGCACCCGTCCCATCGGCGTCGTCAAAGGATAAGACCCCGCGACGGGGAACCGGGAACAGGGAGGCCACCGCTTGTCCGAGCGCATCTCTGTCCCCGAGGAGTTCCCGCTCAAAGGTATTTGGTTCTACGATCGCTACACTCCGGCTGAGGTCCACGCGCACCGCTCGGGTCCGGTCATCGCCCGCGCACGCACGAAGTTCCAGGACGTCGTCATCCAACAGCTCGAGCATCTCGGCCGGTGTCTCATCGTCGATGGCAAGATTCAGTCCGCCCAGGTCGACGAGTACATCTACCATGAGCTCCTCGTGCATCCGGCGCTGCTGGCGCATGCATCCCCGCGGCGGGTTCTGGTGTGCGGGGGCGGCGAGGGGGCGCCGCTGCGGGAGATCCTGCGGCACCC
>JAIBHM010000120.1 GCA_020028535.1 Armatimonadota bacterium
GATGAACAGCTCCTGCTCCGTTTTCGCCGTGATCGGCTTGTAGCGCACGACGAGGGGCGACAGCATGAACGGGCGGACTTCCTTGCGGCACACCACATAAGGCTTCAGGCCAAGATACGTGGCAATGGCGTGCGTGAGCGGGATGCCTTTCGTCTCCGTGGTGATGAAGATCTCGCATCCGGTCAGCTTGGGGGCGAGGATACGGGCGGCGCGGTCGATCACTTCTGTATCGCCCAGGCTGTAGTAGTAGGCGATCCACGTGTCGGGAGACACCTGGATGAGCGGCAGCGTCCGGACCGTCCCTGCGATCTCCAGATCGTACGTCGGCTCTCCTTTGAATGGAAGCACGTGCGCCATGTCGCTCTCAATTTCTTGCTGGCAGAATTGAATCCCTTCGGTATGCTCCGCAGGAACCGTCCCGCGCATCACGGAAGGACGCTCCAATGGATCTCGCCCGCTTGATCCGGGTGGCGCGCGCCGCCGAGCCCGCGGATCTCCTCCTCACCAACGCCCGGATCGTGGACGTCTACAATCAGGACATCCTCCCGGGGGGCGTCGCCGTCCTCGAGGATCGCATCGCGGCGATCGTCCCGCCCGATCGCGGCGGATACGATGCCTACGACGTCATCGACCTCGGGGGCGCCTACGTGGCGCCGGGTTTCATCGACGGCCACGTCCACATCGAGAGCTCCATGGTAACGACCCCGGAGTTTGCGCGCGCGGTCGTCCCGCGCGGCACCACCGCGGTCGTGACGGATCCGCACGAGATCGCCAACGTCCTGGGCATGACCGGCATCCGCTACATGCTGGAGTCGGCCAAGTACAATCCTCTGAGCGTCTTCGTCATGGCGTCCTCGTGCGTTCCGGCAGGGCCGATGGAGAGCTCGGGCGCGCAGCTCTCCGCCTACGACCTGGAAAACTTGATGCAGGACAAATGGGTGCTGGGCCTGGCGGAGATGATGAACTACCCGGGGCTGCTCTCAGCCGACCCGGAGGTGTTAGACAAACTGCGCGCGGCCGGAAACCGCCCAATCGACGGCCATGCGCCCGGGGTCGTCGGGCCCGATCTTAACGCGTACGCCGCAGCCGGCATCGGCTCCGACCACGAATGCACGGGCCCTGAGGAGGCATTGGAAAAGCTCCGCCGGGGCCTGGTCATCATGATCCGTGAAGCCTCCGGGGCGAGGAACCTGGCCGCGCTGCTCCCGCTCGTCACGGTGCAGAATTCGCGGCGCTTCGTCTTCTGCACCGACGATCGCAACCCGCTCCACCTCCTCGAGGAGGGCCACATCGACAGCATGGTACGCCAGGCGATCAGTCTCGGCCTCGACCCGCTCCTGGCGATCCAGCTGGGGACGCTGAACACCGCCGAGTACTTCGGGCTCCGCGACCGCGGCGTCATTGCGCCGGGGAAGCGTGCCGATCTGATCGTGTTCGACGACCTGCGCGCGCCCCACCCCCGCCTGGTGTACCGTCACGGCCATGTCGTCGCCCGGGACGGGGAATTGGTCCCCTACACACGGCCTGAGAAACTCCCGACGGTCCCCGTGTCGCTGAGCGTGCCGCGGAGCAGCCTGCGCTTCGGTATCCCGGCCAAGGGAAAACGGATTCGCGTGATCCAGGTCGTGCCCGATCAGATCGTGACTGAATCCGCCGAGGCAGACGCCCTGATCGACCATGGCGAGGCGGTTGCGGATCCGCGCCGGGACCTGCTGAAACTGGCGGTAATCGAACGCCACACCGGAAGCGGGCGTGTCGGGTTGGGGTTCGTGCGCGGATTCGGGCTGCGGTTGGGCGCGCTGGCCTCCACCATCGCCCACGACGCTCACAACATCATCGTGGTCGGCGCGAACGACGACGCGATGCGCGCCGCGGTGGAAGTGATCCTCGAGATGCGCGGGGGCCTGGTCGCGGTCGCCGGCCGCGAAGTGGTCCGCCTGTCGCTCCCGATCGCTGGCCTGATGTCCGAGGAACCGATCACCCTGGTGGCAGAACGGATGCGCGAATTGCTCGGGCTGGCGAAACGGATGGGCTCCCCGCTGGGCGATCCGTTCAATACACTCTCGTTCCTGGCGTTGTCGGTTATCCCCGCCCTGAAGCTCACCGACCGCGGTCTCCTCGACGTCGCGCGGGGCGAGATCGTCCCGCTCTTTCTCTAAGAACTCCTGCGGGAGCAGCCCGCGTCGCCGGTGCCAGCCACGTCGTCCGCCCGACTTGGAATCGCTGCAGCCGACCCTCGTCGATCATCGTGTCGAGCGGCCCAGCGCCGAAGACGAACCACCCGCGGACTTCACGTTCCGGCGCCACGACGGCAGCGCGAATAGCGGCCTGCAGCAGGACGCGTTGGGCGCGCTCGTACTCGATTCGCGCCGCGCGCCGCGTAAAACGGCTCGAAAACGCGGAGGCGCGCCACGGGATCACGACCGCCGTGTGATACCCGCGTTCTGTGTGCATGGACCGGCTCCACACTACTAACTGCCGCATCAGGAGCAGCCTCGCAGCTCGGGCGGCACGCGGTGGTCCGGGCCAGCGGTCCATTCGCACTTCGCCTGTTCGCTCCACCCCATCAAGCAACTCTCGGGCCAGTGGCGTGAGCGTGGCGCGCGATTGCTCTTGACGGCTTGGGTCACCGGCGACGCGCTCGATGAACGGACTCAATTCCGGCGAGAACAGTGTCTCCTTCCCGCCCACAATCGGTGCGGAAGTGACCCCGTACTTCTGTATGTTGCCAAGGATCCCGTAGATGCGGAACACTTCCCGATCGGCCATCCACGACCCGCGGATCTGGCGGCCAGCGATCGCTTCAGTGAGGACGGGCAGACTGGCGCGGCCGGATTCCATCACCATACCGCGTTCTCTCACAAACACCGCGGCCGCCCGGGCATCCCGGAGCGGCCGTGAGGGGTCCAACCGGTGAAGCCGCAGCCGGAGGATCTGCAAGTCGTCGAGCGTCATGCTCTAATAGGCGCGCGCGTAGTACACCCACGCCTTCGCCGGCATGCCGCACACCACGCACTTCCCGGAGGCCTTCTCGTCAAGCGGAATGACCCGCGGTGACGCGCCCGTGCGCTCGCGAATTGTATCCTCACACGACTGCATCTCGCACCAACCCACCTTCACGAAACCCTGCACCTGTTCGATCGCACGCACCAGCTCGTCTACGGTCGCCGCCTGTGTGGTGTGGCTGTCGCGATATGCCCTTCCGCGCTCGAACAGTTCGCTTTGGATTTCGTCAAGAATCTTGCCGACCGTAACTTCGATGCCGTCGATACGGACCGTCTGCTTGGCCCCGCCTGTCCGCCGGCTCAAGACGACCTGCTTGTTTGCCACGTCCCGCGGACCGATCTCGAGCCGGACCGGCGCACCGCGCAATTCCCACTCGTTGAATTTCCAACCGGCCGTGTACGCGTCGCGATCGTCGAGTTTGACACGGAATCGCCGTCCCAAATGCTGGGCGAGCTCCTTCGCGGCCGGGAGCACCTTGGCGTCGTCCCGGCCGAGGATCGGCACGATCACCACCTCGTAGGGCGCAATGCGCGGCGGCAGGATGAGCCCCTTATCGTCTCCGTGCGCCATGATCAACGAACCGATTAGCCGCGTGGACACTGCCCACGACGTGGACCAGATGTACTTCTCCTGGTTGTCGCTGTCGAGAAACTTTACGTTGAATGCCTTCGCGAAATTCTGTCCGAGAAAGTGTGACGTACCGGCCTGGATGGCCTGGCCGTCCGGCATCAGCGCCTCGAGCGTGTACGTGTTGGCCGCGCCCGCAAAACGCTCACTCGGCGGCTTGATCCCGGCGAGCACTGGAATCGCCAGGATCTGCTCAAGAAGTTCTTGGTAGATCCCCAGGATGAGCCGGCACTCCGCATCGGCGTCCTCCATCGTGCGATGCGCGGTGTGCCCTTCATGCCAGAGGAACTCCGCGGTGCGGAGAAACAGCCGTGTGGCCTTCTCCCAGCGCACGACATTGTTCCATGCGAGCAGGAGCACCGGCAGGTCGCGGTACGACTGGATCCACTTCGCGTACATCGGCAGGATGATGGCCTCCGATGTCGGCCGTACCGCAAGCCGCTCGCTCAACTCCTCGTCGCCGCCATGCGTCACCCACGCCACCTGCGGCGCAAATCCCTCCACGTGCTCGGCTTCCTTCTTGAGAAAGCTTTCCGGGATCAGCAGGGGGAAGTACGCGTTCATGTGGCCGGTTTCTTTGAACCGCCGGTCGAGCCAGCTCTGGATTCCTTCCCAGATCGCGTAACCGTACGGCCGGATCGCCATCGAGCCGCGCACCGGTGTATAGTCGGCAAGCTCGGCCCGCAGGGCGACCTGCGTATACCATTCGCTGAAGTTCTCCGATTTCTTCGGCAGGACCGCAGCTGTCCGCTCCTGGACCATCGTCTCTCTCCCTCGTCAGACCTCACTCTTCCCGCAGAAAAACAACAACCCCGTCCATAAGGGACGGGGTTGACCCGTGGTACCACCCTCGTTCCGGCCTAGAGACCGGCTCTCGTGCGCAGGTATCGGTGCGACCGGCCCTCTTTCGAGAGCAGCTCCGGGGTGGGGTTCCCCATCACGGCTCGATATGTGCTGCGGATTGTAACATAGGTCGCCGAGACGAAGCAATCATCGCGGCTTCGGGGCATGCGCACCGTTGAGACTGAGCTGCGAGGCGAGTCTCTCCCAGCGTGCGACCCCGTGGTTAATGGCGACGATGCGTCCGTGCTGGCTGACGAGCACGGTCGTCGGCACCGTCATGATGCCGAAACGCTCGGCGAGTTCGGGCTGCACCGTCGCGTCAACTTCACGCACCTCGAGCAGGTCTGGGTACCGCCGCAGCAGCTCGTCCAGGGCGGGCTTTTGCTGGGTGCGGCACGGCACACACTCAGGCGTGGAGAATGCGAGCACCAGAGGCGCCGGGTGTTCCAGACGCACCAGGTCCAGCGCGCCGTGCCGGCGGACGCGGCTCGTCCGCCATCGCAGCCCAAGCCAGATTACGGCAACCGCCGTCACGATGACCGCAAGAATGAGGAACCGCTCAGCCACCGCTCACTCCTGGGGCGCCGTCCGTCCGATCAGGCCGAACCGCCGCAACTGATAGTAGACGAAGCAGCCGGCGCAGAAGTCGAACACGACGTTGACCATGGCCAGCACGGCCACCAGGGCAACCAGCACCCATCCGAGCACAACGGCGCCAGACACAAGGGCGATCCACGCCAGCCCCAGGAACGTGGCCCCCACTCCCTGTGAGAAGCGATGCGGCGCCGGATCGTCGTCGAGGACATGCGGCCGAAGCCACCGTAACGGCAACACGACACGCTGGTAGAGAATCCTGAACAATCCCCAATCGGGGCGCGCGGTGGCCACGGCAAGGATCAGTCCAAGCAGCCCCGCTACATGCGGCAAATTCGCGAAAAGCGCCGCCGTGGAAATGACGGCAATGTTCACCTGATTGAACTTGATCGCGTTGTGATCAACCTTGGAAATCACAGCTACCACCTCCGGGCGGACCGGATAGAAATCCATTACAAGCCGTCAGGAACGACGACTGCCGGAAGCGGAAACAGGATGTGCCTGCGGGCGACTGACTAGACGGCCGGCGAAGGCACACGCTGCCTCCGCCGCGGACAGATGCACCGCCGAGGGGTGTACGTCACAAGACCTGCGCAGAACGCGCGAAATGTCATCGTCGGGATTCC
>JAIBHM010000121.1 GCA_020028535.1 Armatimonadota bacterium
CTTCGCCGGCTGACGGGCCAGAGCTACTTCATCTTCCCCCACGAGCTGTGGCCGATCTACGTGTTTATCGACTACACGGAGATCCCCGCGATCATCGCGACCTCAGCTGTCTATCTCCATTCGCTCGGCAAGCGCAACACACTGCAGGCCTGGCTCGCGCTCTTTGCCCTGAACGTCCAGTGGCTGCATCTCTTCTGGATTACCGACGAGATCGTGGCGGAGCGGCTGGCCGGAACCGTGCCGGTGGGATTGCCGGCGTGGCTCGCCTGGGTCGCGATCCTGATTGATTATCTCGAAGTTCCGGTGATGGTCGACACGGTTCGCCGTCTCATCCGGGAGCTCCGCGAGCTCCCGATGGGCGAGGAAGTCCAGTTGTGGAAGAACCACTGGCAGGAAGAAGGTGATGCGGCCTACGTGTATCGCCGCCTTGCGGCGCGCGAACGCGAGGAAGCGCGGGCACGCCTCTATCGACAGCTCGCCGAGGTCGAGGATCAGCACGTCGAGCGATGGGCCACGATTCTTGAGCGAGCCGGTGTGCAGAGCGGTCCGCACCGGCCCAGCCTTCGAGTCCTTCTGCTGTCTGCAGCCGGCCGGCTGATCGGCTGGCAGTTGCCCGCCACGATTTTGCTGGCGGAGGAGCGCCGTGAGATGGAGGGCTACCTTCAGGCCTCACGCATATACACGCGCCCGGACGCCGTGGAGACCGCGACCGTGCTGGCCAAAGAGGCGGCCGGCCATGCCGAGCAGTTGAGCGATTTGCTTGGCATCGGTCCGGAGCCGTGGCATCGCACTCACGTGGTGTTCCTGCTTCAGGACAGTTTGAGCAGCGCGGCGACGGCGCTCATGATCAGCGTGGGGCTGATTGCCGGCCTGGCGGGAACAGGAGGGTCGAATACGTTCGTGCAGACCGCCGGAGCGGCAGCCGCAATCGCCGTGGCCTGCGCGCTGGGGGCGGTGAAATACCTCACGGGCAAGGGTGAACGGGAGCAGCTCGAGCGGGAGCTGGCCATGGAACGCGAAGAGCTGCGGCTCATGCCCGATCTCGAGGAGAACGAGCTGGCGCTCATCTACCGCGCCCGCGGGCTCGATCCGGAAGAAGCACGCAAGACCGCCAAGCTCGTGATGCGCAATCCGGAGAGCGCTCTGGCAGAGAAGTTGCAGTCCGAATTCGGGAACCTGGAGCCCCCGCTCGCACCACTGCGCGCCGGATGGATCACAGGATTGAGCGCCTTCCTCGGAGCGTCCATCCCCATCGTCCCCTTCGCTGGGGCGCGCGGCGAGTCTGTCCTGTTGTTGTCACTGACCTTTTCGGGATTGGCCGCCATCGCGATCGGCGTCATCCGCAGCGTGCTCACCGGCGGCAGCGCCACGCGGCACGCACTGCAATTCGTGATCCTCGCGGCAGGGATGGCCCTCATCGGATTCTTCGCGGGGCGCTGGTTACTGCCCGGGCTGTAGGCTGATGACCATTCGTCCCTTCGAGGATCACGACTACCCGGGCATCGTGTCGGTGGGGAATGCGATCTACAGCGATTATCCGTGGTCTGTCGATGAGACTCGCCATGAAGACGCCCGCTTCGATGGAGTGAGGTTCGTGCAACGGCGGTTCGTCGCCGCGCTGCCGGACGGCCGGGTCGTCGCGCATAGTGGGTTCCACCACGTTCCAAACATGTACCACCCGCAGAAGTTCTGGGTCGACGTGCTGGTGCATCCGGAATTCCAGCGGCGGGGATTCGGCAGCCGGCTCTATGACCACCTGATGGCTGGTCTCGCGCCGTCTCGGCCTGTGATGCTCTGGAGCA
This sequence comes from Armatimonadota bacterium, assembly GCA_020028535.1. GTDB lineage: Bacteria > Sysuimicrobiota > Sysuimicrobiia > Sysuimicrobiales > Kaftiobacteriaceae > Kaftiobacterium. Next base: position 1,803 of record JAIBHM010000121.1, read on the forward strand.
ACGTGCGCGAGACCTTCGCGGACAGCCTCCGATTCGCCAAGCGGCGCGGCTTCGCCGAGATTCGCCGGGCATGGGAATCGCGGCTGGACGTTGCATCCTTCAACCCCGCGCCGTTTCAGGCCAGAGCGGAGGCGGCCATGAACCGCATGGCCGTGGTCACCGTGGCCGAGGAGCGCGAGCGAGATCCGCGGTGCCGGGAGAAGCTCTATGACATGCACGTCGAGGTTTTGGCAGACGTCCCGCAGCCTGACGCCTACACGCCTCAGACGATCGACCAGTTTCAGCAGCGGCTGCTGGACAACCCCGCCTACGTCCCCGGCGGCCACTTCCTGGCCAAGGACGACAACCGCTACATCGCAGAGAGCTTCGTGTTTCGGAGCGAGGAGCGTCCCGACGTTCTGTACCAGGGGCTCACCGCCACCCGGCGCGAATACCGGGGGCGCGGCATCGCCCTCGCGCTCAAACTGCGCGTGGTGGCCTTTGCGAAACAACGTGGATACCGCGAAATCCGCACGTGGAATGACACGCTGAATGCCCCGATGCTGCACATCAACGAGACCATGGGCTTCGTGCGGCAGCCGGCGTGGGTCATGCTCGCGAAAGCGCCATGAAACCCGGGCCGACTGTCCAGGTTCCCACGCGCGAGGATCCGTGGGAGATGGCGCTGCGGCAGTTCAACCGCGCCGCCGACCACCTCCCTCTGAAACGCGGCATCCGGGAGTTTCTCGTATATCCGCACCGTGAATTGACCGTGAATTTCCCCGTCCACATGGACGACGGCTCGGTGCGGGTGTTCACCGGCTACCGCGTCCACCACAGTACAGTGCTCGGCCCCACAAAGGGTGGGATCCGGTACAGCACGCACGTAAATCTCAACGAGGTGCGCGCGCTCGCCATGTGGATGTCGTGGAAGTGCGCGCTGATGCACCTGCCTTACGGAGGTGCGAAAGGCGGCGTGGCGGTCGAGCCCAAGCAGCTCTCCCGCGGAGAACTGGAGCGTCTGACTCGCCGGTTCGCCACGGAGATCAGCGTCGTCGTCGGCCCGCAGAGCGACATCCCGGCGCCGGACGTCGGAACCAACGACCAGATCATGGCCTGGATCATGGATACCTACAGCATGCACCGCGGCCACTCCGTCCCCGCCGTCGTCACGGGGAAGCCGGTCAGCATCGGTGGGTCGGCGGGGCGCCGCGAGGCCACGGCCGCCCGGACCCGGAAGTTCGCACTCGAAGGCGCCCAGGTGGTGGTGCAGGGCTTCGGCAACGTCGGCTCGGTCGCGGCGTATCTCCTGCACGACCAGGGCTGCCGCATCGTCGGGCTGAGCGACGTGTACAGCGGTATTTTCAATCCAGCAGGTCTTGATCCGCGCGCCGTGCTCGAGTACGTCGCGCAGACCGGCCGGGTGGAGGGCTTCCCGGGTACCCAGACGGTCACGAACACGGAGCTGCTCGAGCTTCCCTGCGACATCCTCGTCCCGGCCGCCATCGAAGGGCAGATCACGCGCGCCAATGCGGCCCAGATCAAGGCAAAGATTATTGTAGAAGGGGCCAACGGCCCCACCACCCCCGACGCCGACGACATCCTGACCGACCGGGGCGTATTCGTCGTCCCGGACATCCTCGCCAACGCCGGTGGCGTGATCGTCTCCTACTTCGAATGGGTGCAGGACCTCAGTTCCCTCTTCTGGACCGAGGAGGAGATCAACGCGCGCCTGGAGCCGATCATGGTGCAGGCATTCAAGGGCGTCGTGCGTCTGGCCGCTGAGCGGGAGGTCGACTTGAGAACGTCGGCGTTGATCTATGCGGTGAGACGGGTCGCCGACGCGTTGCTTGTCCGAGGCATCTATCCCTAGGTTGACATCCCTCGCGACGACGCGGGGACGAACGCTACTTTGAACGCGTGACTGCTGGCCTTGCCCATCGCAGTCTGCAGCGCCCGGCTGTACTCATCCAGCGGAAATCTGTGGGTGACGAGCGGGCTCAGGTCGAGGACGCGGCGTGCCAGCCAGTCCAGCGCGAGCTCCATCGTCCGCGCCCGCCGTCCCTGCCACGTCTCCCAGCGATAGATGTAACTGCCCGTGACATGCAGCTCTTTCAGCCAGAGCGGGGTCCAGTCCACGCCGCTGACAAATGATGCCAGGCCCAGGATGACGACCCGGCCGCCTGGACGCGTCAAGGCCAGTGCATCGTCAATGCTGCGCGACGAGCCGACGCACTCGATGGTCACGTCCGCCCCGCCGATCATCACGCGCTTGCCGATCATCGGCCGGCGGAGCACCCCGCGGACGAGGTCGGCAATCTCCGCGTAGTGCGCGTCGCCGCGCCGCAGTCGCACCACATCCGAGGCCCCAAGCCGGCGCGCCATCTCACCCTGGAACGGGTACTTCACGAGGGCGATGATCCGAGCCCCGATGCCCGCCGCCCGCAGCGCGGCGATCGCGCATTGCCCGATCACCCCACCGCCGATTACGAGGACCGTGTCCCGATCGGACGGCTGGTACGTCACGATGGGGTGGATCGCACAGGCCAGGGGCTCCGCCATCAATGCATTCTCGTCGTTGATATCGTCGGGGAGCGGGAAGACCTGCGAGCGATGCGCCACAAAATTCTCCCCCCAGCTCCCGCCGGTATCCCGGCACGCCCCGATCATCAGTCCGGGGCTCACGTGCCCATCGGTCGTGCGCAGGCAAAGGTTGTAATCTCCGCGCGCGCAGTTGGCGCAGGGCGGCTCAAACCCTCGCGCAGCGCAGGGCAGCGTCGGCTCCACCGTGACGCGCCGGCCCACCGCGAGGGCCCCTGCTCCCCGACCGGCCTCGGCGATCACGCCGACGTTCTCGTGGCCGATCACGAAGGGAAACGAGCTCAATGCGCTGAGCGCGGGGCTCGCGTCCAGGTGGATGGTATGCAGATCGCTCCCGCAGATCCCGCCCAGCGTCATCCGCACGCGAACCCAATCATCACCGGGCAGCCGGGGTTCGCGGATGTCGCGAAATTGCAGCGGGGCGAAGGGCCCCCACAACGCCTCACGGCGGGCGCGGCTCACGAGTTTCGTGACCAGGAACCGGGGGATTGTGGGATTAAAGGTAAGGGCCTTCAAGACATCGGGACCTGCCGGATGAACCCCTCTTCCAAACGGTTGAAGATGTCGTGCAGCGTAGGACCGGTGATCGTGAGACCGTGATTCTTCAGACCGACGACCGCGCGCGCGGGGTCGGGGGCCTGCCGCACGACGTCCGCCACGGCCTGGGCCAGCTGGATGGTCCCGCACGGGTAGTTGATCGTGGTGGACGAGATGTCTTCCATCCAGGCGTGCACGTGGACGATGGCGCCAACCTGCGGGTGCTCAGTGTAGATCATCCAGTGCTCGATGGCGTCCACCGAGACGCGCCGGGGTGTGACGTTCGGGGGAACGCTCAAGAGCATCACGTTCCGCTCCGGGTCAAACCCTTTCACCATGAGGATGTCCCTGCCGACCGCTTTCATATTGGACTTGTCCACGCCGCTCGCGCTCATCCAGAACCGCGGGCGGTCCTTGCGCACGCTTAGGTTGCCGTAGCTCAGCCCGCCGATCCCGTAGAGGCGCTCGATGTGCCGCAGGTCGCGAGCGTCCACCATCTCGTGGATCGGGAACGGCGCGGGCAGCAGGTTCAGCGCGTCGAGCCTCTTTCCGGCCTCGCTCAATTGCCGGGTGAGGCTATCGCCTTCCCACAATTCGCGGGGCAGATCAGGCTGGAACTCATTGTCGATGACCAGCTGAGACGAGGCGAGCGGATGCAGCCGCTCGTAGATGTACTCGAAGTAGCGGTCGCCCTCACGCTCCGGGATGCGATAGTAGCCTTGTTCGAGCGTCACGAAGTACGTCGCCACATGGTCGCCTTCCCGCACGAGGTAGAGACACAGGTTGGCGAGCGACCGCACCAGCAGCGGATAGGCTTGCCGCAGCACGTTTTCGGGGCGCTGGTCCACCAGTGCGATCGAGACCACGAACACCGCCTTGGCCTTGCGCCGGTATGGCCGCGGTTTGGCCGGATCGATGAAGTTGAAGACGAGCCGCAATGCGGGATCATCGGGGTCGTCTACATATTGGTGGCCGTGGCGGGTGAAGACGTTGCGAAGGCCTTCGGCTGTGCGGGTGAGTGCGGGGTCGCCGCGATCGCCGACAAAGGTGAACTTCATCGCCTCTTTAGATTCACAACAGACAATCCCTATCCTGCCGGCGCCCCGTTATCCTAGGATGCCCTGGATATGCTTGCCCCGGATCAATCTGCCCGAAGCAAACCGTGAGAGCGCGAAGGACGAGATATCGATTTCGGGCTGCTCCCCCAGTATCAGCGCGGCAAGACACTCGCCGAGGGCAGGACCCAGCTTGAACCCGTGCCCGCTGAATCCCGCGGCGACAAACAGCCCCTCGACGGCGTCCACGTGACCGAGGACGGGCTGCCAGTCGGGCGTGATGTCATACACGCTCGCGTATCCTCCGCGCACACCGGCCTCGGATGCGCCGGGATAGCGGTGGGCCCACAGCCGGCTGACGCGTGTGACGAACTCAAAGTCCACGCCCTGGCTGAAGTCGTCGGCGGACACGACTTGCTCCGCCTCTTCTTCCAAGACGCCGGCAAGTACGCTCGATCGCGATTCCGGACGCGCGTAGAATCCCTGGGTCATATCCTCGATCACCACTTCCAGGCGGCCGAAGTCCGCGGGCGGCTCGAGCTGCACCACCTGCTGGCGTGACGCCTGGATCGGCACGTTGATCCCTGCGGTCGACATTACGTGAGGTGTCCAGGGCCCGGCCGCGACTAGCACGCGGGCCGACGTGATCGGCCCGCGGGTAGTGTCCAGTCCCGTGACTCTCCCATTCTCCGTGACGATCCGCTCTGCCCGCGTTGCCTCCCAGATCTCAGCGCCGGCCCGCCGTGCTGCTGCGGCAAAACTGGTGGTGGTGGCATAGCCATCGGCGTAGCCGGAATCCGGCTCGAACGCGGCGCCGCCCACATCGTCCAGGCTCATGCGCGGATCGAGCCGCGCAATCTCCTCAGGAGAGAGGATCGACGTGCGGACGCCCAGGCGGCGCTGGAGGGCGACGTTCTCCTGGACCGCGGGCAGCTGCGCGTGCGTGGCCAGGAGAAGGAAGCCGGCGCGGGTGAAATCCGCCGTGCCGCCGGTGAGATCTTCGAACCGGGTGAACATCTCGAGGCTGCGGACGGCCAGGCGAATCAGCGGCTCGTACGAGTAGTGGAGGCGGATAATTCCGATGGACTTGGCGGTGGGCCCCGCGCCGACGGTGGCGCGTTCGACGAGGAGGATCTTGCCGGCGTTCCGCTGCGCCAGTTGGAACGCCGTGCTGGCGCCGGTGACGCCTCCGCCGACGATCACGACATCTGCAGCGGGCACGAGGCCTCATTCGGCGCGAGGGTGTGCGTCTTCCTTGCCTCGAAGGAATCTCGCTGTGAGCCACACCCACCACCCCCACCATGAGTCCGGCCACGGCATGGGCGAGGTGAACGACCACGACGCGCAGATGGCCGATCCACGCATGGCCCGCCACATGGAGGCGGACATGCGCAGGCGATTCTGGTGGTCGCTCGCGCTGACAGTGCCGGCGGTGCTCTACTCCCCGCTTGGGATCAACCTGCTTCGCATCCAGTTGCCGGCTCCGTTGCCCGTGAACTGGATGCTCTTCCTATTCACGACACCGGTAGTCTTTTGGACAGGATCCATCTTCATCACGGGGGCGTACCGGTCGCTGCGCCGCCGGACGCTCAACATGTCGGTGCTGATCAGCACTGGGGTGCTCGCTGCCTACGTCTTCAGCGTGGTCATTACCCTGTGGGGCGGCGGCGAGACATTCTACGAAGCCGCCGCGATGCTCGTCACCTTTGTTCTGTTCGGCCACTGGATGGAGATGCGCAGCCGGCGGGGCACCTCCGACGCGCTGCAGGCGCTGCTCAGTCTCGTCCCACCGAAGGCGCGGGTCGTGCGCAACGGCACGGTCGTCGAAGTGCCCACGGGCGAGATCCAGCGAGGCGACATCGTCGAACTTCGGCCCGGGGATCGAGTGCCTGTTGATGGGGGAGTGATCGAGGGCGAGACGGCGATCGACGAGTCCCTGGTCACCGGCGAATCCATCCCCGTCCCAAAGCGAACGGGCGATGGGGTGATCGGTGGCACCATCAACCAATCTGGTTCGATCAGGTTTCGCGCCACGAAGGTCGGCGAGGAGACGGCCCTCGCACAGATCGTCAAGCTTGTCGAGGAAGCTCAAGCGAGCAAGGCGCCGGGGCAGCGCATTGCTGATCGGTGGGCACAGTACCTGGTCATCCTGGCCGTCGGCGCAGGCATCCTTACCTTCGCGATCTGGTACGGTCTCGCACGGGAAACTGTCCTCGTCGCGCTGACCTTCGCCATCTCGGCCGTCGTCATCGCGTGCCCGGATGCCCTGGGACTTGCGACGCCCACGGCTGTGGCGGTCGGCACCGGCATCGGCGCCCGTCACAATATCCTCATCAAGAACGCTGCCACCCTGGAGCAGCTCTCGCGCATCACCGCGGTCGTGTTCGACAAGACCGGCACGCTGACCGAAGGGAAGCCTGGCGTGACGGACGCAGTGGGCGTGGGCGGTACCGGGTCTGACGATGTCATCCGCCTCACCGCTGCGGCAGAACTGCGGTCCGGACATCCCCTCAGCAAAGCAGTCCTGGAGGAGGCGCAGAGGCGGGGGCTTGCCGTGGACCAGCAGATCGTGGGGTTCGAAAACCTCGCC
>JAIBHM010000122.1 GCA_020028535.1 Armatimonadota bacterium
CTTGCTGGTGACAATGCCCCCGAGCGCGATGACCGCAACCTCGGTCGTGCCGCCCCCGATGTCCACGACCATGCTGCCCACCGGCTCGCTGACGGGCAGCCCCGCGCCGATGGCGGCGGCCATGGGCTCTTCAATCAGGTAGGCTTCTCTGGCGCCGGCCTGTTCTGTGGCGTCGATGACCGCCCGCCTCTCCACGCCGGTTACGCCAGAGGGGATCCCTACGATCACGGTCGGCCGTAGGAAGTTGCGGCCTTTCAGGGCCTTGCGGATGAAATAGGCCAGCATCGCGGCGGTGGTGTCGAAGTCGGCGATGACCCCGTCGCGCAGCGGCCGCGTAGCGATAATCTCGCCGGGCGTACGGCCGATCATGCGTTTGGCCTCTTCACCAACAGCGAGGATCTGCCCGTCGTCGGCGCGCTTGGCGACGACCGACGGTTCGCGCAGGACGATCCCTTCCCGCTGGACGTAGATCAGGGTGTTCGCGGTTCCGAGATCCACCCCCATGTTGCGGCTCAAGCGGCCGAAAAAGAAATCAAATGCCATCCTATCCTCCCGTTGTCATACATTCCATCATACCCTACCGCCGTCTTCTCAGGCGCCTTACGGAAACCCCTGCCGTTGTTCGCGAAGGCTGGTGTACGTCCTTTCCCCAATGATGACATGGTCCAGCACGTCGATTCCGACGAGCCGGCCGGCCGCGCGCATCTGCTCGGTGATGAGCACGTCGTCGCGGCTCGGTTCGGGATGCCCGGAAGGATGATTGTGGACCAGGATCACCGCGGCGGCGCTGCGGCGGATCGCTTCCTTGAAGACCTCGCGGGGGTGCACCGGCGCTGAAGCCAGCCCGCCCACGGAGACATCCACCACGTCCAGGATTTCGTGGCGTGTGTTGAGCAGGATGACCCGAAAGTGTTCTCGATCAAGCCGCCGCATGGGCGTGCACACGGCTGCGGCATCTGCCGCGCTCCGAACCGCGCGCCGCGCGGGAGCGGGCTCGAGCATACGCCGTCCGAGCTCGAGGGCGGCCAGGAGCGCGCCGGCCTTCGCTTCCCCGAGCCCCGGAATGGCCCTCACTTCGTCCATCGAGGCGCGCGAGAGCCCGGCCAGCGACCCGAAGTGGTGGATGAGGCGGGTCCCAATCTCCAGGGCTGAGGTGCGCGGCGCGCCGGTAGAGATCACGATCGCCAGCAGCTCAGCGGGGGACAGCGCGCCCACACCTTGTGAGCGCAGTCGCTCGCGTGGGCGTAACTCCTCGGGCAGATCGCGGGTATTCACGGGAACGCGGGGGATTCGAACAAGACCGCACCGAGTATAGCATGGCCGTCGATAACCCATCCGCGGCATTTGCTGCGTATTGCGGATGACGCTCGACGGAGCGTGTGCTATTGAAGCAGCCGGAAGATCCAGAACGCGAGGACGATCCCGATGGGGACGGCGAGGTTCAACCGAAACGTGAAGCCGAGCGTCAGGGTGAAGAACTTGAGATCCACCGTGAACGGTGGGTCCACGCCGACGTGCAGATCACGTGAGAGAAACGAGAGGACGGGGTAGCCGACCAGGGCTTCGCCGATGACAATACCCAGAATCGCCCCCAGGCTGATGACGATCGCCAGCATCCACCAGGGGTTGCGCGACCGCCTTGGTGATCTCATCTTCTGTCCCGGTAGGGGGTTCAGTCAGTGGGGAGGGATTCCTGCCGCGGGGCTCTCGGCGCGAAGGCGCGGGCGATCCAGATGCTGGCTTCGTAGAGGAGATACGTGGGGATCGCCATGAGCGCCTGAGAGAACACGTCTCCGCCGGGGGTGAGAAACGCGGAGAGGACGACGATGCCCAGCAGCGCGTAGCGCCGGCCGGCCACGAGCGATGCCGGGGTCACCACGCCGATCCTGGCCAGGAACAGGATCACGATGGGCAGCTGGAATACCAATCCGAACGCCAGCACAAACGCCGTGGCAAACGACGTGTACGCGCCGACACTGATCATCGGCACCAGCGACTCGGTCTGGTAGCCGAGGAGGAACCGCACGCCGACCGGCAGGATGGCGAAGAACGCAAACGCGGCGCCCCCGACGAACAGCGCCAGGGAGAATGGCAGGAGCGAGAGCGTAGAGCGCCGTTCGGTAGGCGTGAGCCCGACCCCCACGAACCGCCACACCTGATAGAGGACGAGCGGCAGGCTGAGGAAAGCCCCGGAGAGCGCGGCGACTCTCAGCCGGACGAAGAACGCCTCGGTGGGGGCCAGGAATACCACGCGGCCGACCGGCCGGATGAGGAGCTGGAGGATGGGCTCGACAAACAGGAACGAGAACAGCATGGCGACGACGAACGCGGCAAGGGAAATGAGGAGCCGCGTGCGCAGCTCCTCGAGGTGCTCAACGATGGTCATGGGACGGTCGATCACGCCTGCCGTCCTAACCTCACTGCGTCGTGCTATGCGCGCTTCTCAGGAGTTGCGGGTTTCTCGATCTCGTTCTCGGCGTCGCGCACCGCTCCGCGGAACTCCCGGATGGCGCGGCCCAGCGCCCCACCAATCCCCGCGAGCCGCGTCGGTCCAAAGATCACCAGCGCGATCACGAGGATGATGATCAATTCCTGCCATCCAAGATTTGGCATGCCCCACCTCCGGAGTTGATTATAGCACCGAGGGTTAGACGGGCGTTCTCCGGTAACGGTTGCGTGCGCCCACCCACATCCCCGCCAGCGCCCCGGCCGCGGCCGCAGCGGCCCACACGGGGTTGCTCCGCAGCATGCGGCCCACCTGCTCGGGGATGTCTGCGGCTGATATCGGGAGGGCGGGGTTCCGCCGGCTGAATGTCTGCCGCAGGGTCAGCAGGTCGGAGGCGATCGCGTCGCGAAGCCGCCGCGCCTCCGGGTTGTCCTCGTGTCGCCGCGCCGTCATCGTCGCTCCTCCAGGTGCTGCCGGATGGCCTGCCAATCGGCCTTCAGATCCTCCGGCAGACTGACGCCCGTCCACCGCAGGCGGCTCCGGGCCAGCAGCGCAAGGATCGCGGCGGCCCCGAGCATTGTGACCAGCACGATCCCGGCGGCCATCCACGCGGCCACGTACTGGGCCAGGAACAGGATCGAGGTCGTGGCGAGCAGCGGCAGCACCGTCAGCGCCGTGGCGAGCGCGGCCGCCGCGAAGACGGCCCCCATCAACACCCTGCGCACGGCGCGTTTTGTGTCCTGCCGGGCGTCGTCCAGACGCAGGCGCAGCAGGGCGATCACGTTCTGTACGATCCGCGCCACCCGCGTCCCGGCCGAGACGTGCGCACCGTCAACCTGCGTGGTCATCTGTGATCCTCCAAAGCGGCTCCTGCATTTAGATTTTCTCCCCCGGGCGGCCCAGCGCCTCGCGCAGCGCCAGATCCACGGGTCTCATCCGGAGGCCGAACGTGCGGATCACCTCTGTGGCGTCACAGAGGGTATCGATGAACAGCGATTCAGCTTCATCCCGTGTGATCGGGGGGTTCGGGAGCACCGCGAACATCGTGATCACGGCGCGCGCCGCGGGGTCCGGCAGGTGCAGCAACCAGCGGCGCACTCCAAGCACCCGTGCCACCCGGATGATGAGCTCGTCGTAGGTCAGCGCTTCCGGCCCACCGATCTCGAAGGCGCGCCCAATGATGTCATGCCGGTCGAGGGCCTGGCGCATCACGGCGAGCACATCGGCAAGGGCCACCGGCATCGAACGGTACTTCCCTGACCCGAGCACGAGGACGACGGGGGTCAGGGCGGCGAGCGCCGCAAACAACGGCCGGCCCCCGAACAGCAGCGCGAACGGATACCATGGCCCGAAGCGAACCACCTGCGCAAACTGGGCGGCGGCCCCCCCACCCGAACCGAGGAGAAACGAGGGACGAAAGATGACGAACGGCATCCCGCTGCGGCGGACTTCCTCTTCGCCGGCCCACTTGGAGCGCAGATACCGCGGGGCACCGGGGGCGGCGCCGAGGGCACTCATATGCAGAAAGCGCGCCGCGCCGGCTTCGCGCGCCGCCGCCACGGCATTGGCGGCACCTGCGTGGTTGATGGCGTCGAATGTCTGGCCGCCGCGCTCGCGGATGATCGCCACCAGGTGGATCACTGCGCTGCAGCCTGCGAAGGCTTCCACCAGCGAGGCGCGACTCCGGACGTCGGCAACAGCAATCTCGCAACCGAGTTCGCGCAGCCGCGGAGCGTCGCGGGTGGATCGGACGACACCGCGGACGGGGAAACCCTCGCCCCGCAAGAGCGGGATGAGATGCGAGGCCACAAACCCGCCGGCCCCCGTGACGGCGATGGGGCGCTGCGGCGGTGATGATTCAGCGCGACCTGACGACAACGAACTCCGTCAACTTGAGGAGGCTGTCCTTGGCGGGGCCGCCCCCCAGCGGGGTGAGCGATTCCGCCGCCCGGCGCGAGTATCCGCCGGCCACTTCCAGGGCGTACTCGATTCCCTGATAGCGGCTGAGCAACCCGCGGACCTCATTCATCTGCCCATCCCGCAGAGGACCCGCAAGTAGATCGAGCAGCCTGTTTCGATCGGCGGGACCCGCCGTCCGCAGCGCGTGGATCAGGGGCAGCGTGGTCTTGCCGCCGCGGATATCGCTGTGGATCGGCTTGCCGAGCTGCTCGGCCTGGCTGGTGAGGTCCAGGGCGTCGTCGGTAATCTGGAACGCCATGCCCCACTCCTGCCCGAACGTCCCCAGCGCATCGGCAGCCCACCGGTTCCCGGCCGCGAGGCCGCCGGCCCTGCAGGCGGCGGAGAACAGATGGGCCGTCTTCCCGCTGATGATCTGGAAATACATCCCCTCGTCGTCGTGCGCTTGCGATCCGTACTTAACCTCCATGATCATCCCCTGGCTCATCTGCACCGAAGCCGCGGCCATGGCCAGCGAGACTTCAGGGTTGCGGACGCGGCTGAGCAGATCAAACGCCTTGGCAAACAGATAATCTCCCAGCAGCACCGCGATCTGATTGCCCCACTGGACGTCAACGGTCGGCGTACCGCGGCGCGTGTCGGCGGCATCGATGATGTCATCGTGGATCAACGAGGCGACGTGGATAAGCTCAACGGCGCCGGCGATCCAGAGCCGCGCCTCTGCTGCGCCCCCGCTGACCTTCGCGGACAGGCACACCAGCGCCGGACGGATCATCTTCCCCGGCGTGCTCAAGACGTGGCGGACGAGTTCACCGATGAAGGGATCTGGCGTGATCAGCTCGCGCTCGAGCAGATTCTGGAGCTCGTCCAGGTCATCGCGAATCGGAGCGTAGATTGCGGTCAGGTCCATGTGAAAGGGCGGCATCCCGCGCCGCCGCCCTGGGTCGATCGTCATTACCTACTGGGCTCGAACCGTGGTCTTCATTCCAGCCTCAGCGTGCCCGGCGATGTCGCACACGATGTTGTAGGTCCCGGGCCGGAGAGTAGTGGTCAGGGTCTTGGTTTGACCCGGCTGGATGCCTTCAAGACGCGTATTGGTTTCCTGAATGACAAAGTTGTGCTCGACGGCACCATTGTTCTTGATGCTGAACGTCACAGAGCCCGACGGAATCTGAGTCGGTAAGCTGATCACCCACTCCGTCTCGGTGACGGGCACCGACCCCGGGGGACCGCCGCCCTGCTGCCCTCCACCCCCACCCTGCCCTCCACCTCCGCCGCCGCTGCACGCGGTC
>JAIBHM010000123.1 GCA_020028535.1 Armatimonadota bacterium
AAAATGCATTCTGACCTTCTCGGTGTTTCTCGCATTGAGTTCGTGGATAATGTAGAAGAGAAGGTCCTGGACATCGAACGTGAGCTGGTGGCTGCCCAACTCCTCCCCCCAAGGTTAGACTGAACCACTAGACTCTTCCGAAAAGCCGCGCACCTAGCTGTGCGGCCGCCCGCCGCTGCATGCCAGGAACACTGTGGCTATAGATGTCGAGCGTCATGCTTACCGTGGAGTGTCCTAGACGCTCCTGCACGACCTTGGGATGTTCGCCCTGCTGGAATAGCAGCGTAGCATGAGAGTGTCGCAGATCGTGAAAGCGAATCTTCGGCAGTGGTTTGGGCAGAGAGTCCTCTGGTACACCATCCTTGCGGAGTTCTTTCCTCAACCCCTCTAACCCAAGGACTCGCCGGAAGTCTCTCCGCACGATGTTGTGTGCGTGGAGGGGCTTCCCGTCTGACTGGCAGAAGACAAGCCCATGATCCTGATACGTTGGCCCGAATGTTCTTCTGAGTGCCTTCTGCTCGTCGCGTAGGAATTGAAGCTCCTCCACTAACACCGTAGGCAAGTCAACGGTGCGCCGGGCTTTCTCAGTCTTCGGTGCCTTGAAGAGTTGCTTTCCGCCCAGGCGATAGAACGTCTGCTGCACCGACGCCACCCCAAGTGTTAGGTCCAAGTCGCGCCATCTAAGTCCGAGGAGTTCACCTTGTCGCATTCCCGTCAGGATCGCCGCGAGGTAGAGTCGGTGATGCGGAGAGGATCGCTTCGCTTCAGCAAGGAAGAGGCGCACCTGCTCCTCGTCCAACACCTGCATTTCCTTGCGCTGCTTCTTTGGGCGCGTCACGTTGTCCACCCAATTCCGCACCAAGAGTCCATCACCAACGGCCTGCTGGACAGCTTCACGAAGGGCCATCAGGTGATAACGAACCGTGGTCGCAGACTTGCCGGCTGCCAGTTTGTCGGTAATGTGCTGGCGGATCACTTCGGGTCCGAGGTCTGGAGAGGTGAGAAGACAAACCTGAGATAACACGAATTGACATGATTACGTTCGGGTTTTGTATGGTACGTCTGGCAGGTCCTGAGTAGCCCGAAAGGCCGCTCGGGGCCTGCGCACTTTCACCGTCTGGTAGTTCTCCCCTTATTCTTTTCCGGCAGAAAAATCTGAGAACGGAGGCGTGCTATGGACGGTAGAGACTCAGGTCGCGCGAACGGATCGCCTCAAGCCCGGGCGCGGGCGTTGATGGCCCGCACGAGCTGGTCCTTGTTCATGGCCGACCGGCCGGGGATCCCCAAGCGTTTCGCCATTTCGTAGAGTTCGGCCCTGGTCATCGCGCTGAGATTCCCAGAAGACGTGGGCGCCCGAGTTTGGGTTGGAGTTGGGGCTGGGGTCGGGGTCGTTCGGGCATCCCCGTCACGGGCACCGTTGCTGGCCGCGAAGCGATTCCACCGGCCCCGAGGCCCCAGGGCCCATGCCAGCACCGCCGCAAGCGCGACGGCGACGGCAATCAGGATCCGCATGCGCATCCCTCCGGGGGCACTTTCCCCCAGGGGAGTTCTGGACCCTCCTGGAGAGAGACTCAGCCTGCGACTCGGACCGGCAGCGGGACCGAGGGAGTGTCCGCAGTGCCGGCAGCTGGCGGCTTCCTCCTGGAGTGGCGCGCCGCACGTCCCACAGAACACGCTGTCGTGACGGTTCTTCACCCCGCAGGTGCGGCACATCTTCGCGCGCATAAGCTTCTGGCCGCAACTGCCGCAGAACAGATCCTCGTCACGGTTCATCCGGCCACAGGAACGACAGAGCATGGGGGGGCCTCCACGAAATGTCCTTGCGAAAAGTGTGCCCCTCCAGGAGTAGGCGCAGACCTTCGGGGGCATCTACCCGGTGGAGGTGCTCGGCATGGAGGTTCGGGAACTGGAAGCGATCTACGCCCGCTACGTCCGCGTCCAGCGCTGGCTCCGCGTGACGATCATCGGCTGGCTGGCGAGTGTCGCCGTGCTGGTCTTCGGCTGGGCCGTCAGCATGGCGCTGCTTCAGTCGGGCCTGCAGCTGTTCAACTCCGTCTTCGCGCTACCTTAACACAGCCTCCGCCATCACGGCGGGACAATCTGCATCCGCGCGCCGAGATCGTACGCCCGCGAAGTCATGTAGTGCTCCGGCGCAACCATCGCGAGCGTGTGAATACGGAGGGTGCGCAGCCCCACGCGCGCAGCAAATGAGGCCCCCGCCCTCTCAAGGTCCCACAGCAGCACACGGCAGGGCTCACTATCACAGATGTCCTCACGGCCGAACCGCACCCGTTCCGCTCCGTTCATGTAGCTGACCAGCGGTCCTTCGAGAACGAGCGGCTGCGGGAGTTGATCCCGCACCCATTCGCCTCCGCGTTCCCTCGCGTACCGCACGGCCCCGACGATGATGACCTCCGATCCACCCGATGTCCGATAGCGTAGCCGATCAGGCCGCGCCGCCTCAAACCGGGTAAGGACCACATTCCCGCGGCCGTCGGCAATCTGCTCGACCTCGCGCCACGACCGATACCCCCGCATCTCGCGCCGCACGCGCTCGAGGAGCGCTTCTGCCTCCGGGTGAGGGACGCGCGAAACCTGACCGGTGATGAGCGGAAATCGGGTCTCCATCGTGCGTTCTCCTCGCCGGATCTGTACTGTCACTTCCCACCAGCCTGGGGCTAGGAAGTCTCCCGAGGCGATGTATGCGCCCGTGCTCGGGCCGAGTCCGAAGGCCCGGTCTTCGATGTGGTCCATTGCGCGCAATACCACCTGCACTACCGCATCCGTAAGGGGCCGGCCGTCCTCGACGCGCGTCACCGTCGCCTCGATATCATTCCAGCCCGGCTCGCCGGGCGAAATCGACAGCCGCACGCGCAGGTCGTCCGCGATCCCCGCCAGCACCACGGCGCGCGCTTCGCGCGATGATTGGGTGACCGCCGCCGGCGGGGTGATGGTCAGCACCGCAACCGCGAACAGAATGGCCGCGGCGAAAGCGACCTCCGCGCCCACGCTGAGCCGGAATCGGGTCAGCGCCGGTCCATTTTGACCCGACGCGATGCGGGGACGGAACACGAATCGGTTGAGCGCACCCAGAGCAATTAAGACGAGGACAAGCGCGAGTTTGGTCAGCAGGACCCGGCCGTAGAACGACTCGACGAGCGCGCGCAGCGCGCCGACGTTCCGCCATGCGGCCGCCGTCCCCGTCACGATCATGATGAGCAGGGCGACTCCTGCGACCTGCGAGACGCGGGGAACGAGCGGCCGTGCGAGCGCCATTCTCTCGGTGTCGGGCACACTGCGGAACGTTACCAAGAGCGCCGGCAACCCGCCCACCCACACGGCTGCGGCCGCAAGATGCAGCCAGTCAATGATCGACGCGAAGATCCCGCCCGATGCGGCATGCGAGCCCAGGGTGAATCCCCACAGCAGCATCCCTGCGGCGGCGGGCTGGATCCATCGCCATTCAGGAATGCGCACGTCGCGGGTCCCGGGCAGAATGATCGCCGCCATGACACTGGCCAATCCGTACACCGAGGCCACGAGCACGATCACCGTGACGTGGCTACCCTGTACAGCTGCGGGTCCCCCGAGAAATATGATCACTGCGGTGAGAACCACAAACCAGACCAGCCCTGCGGCCCGGAGGATGCGCCACGCCGCAGTATCCGGCATGAGCAACAACGCCGTCATGAAGCCGCGCACAAGCAGGCTCCACCCACCGCGCGTCTCCACGATCAGCGGCACAAGGACTGCTCTCCGCAGGATTGTGCCGGGATCCCCGCCCAGCAGCGCCCCCGCGTGGGCGAGGAATTCCCACCCGAGCGCAGCGAGAAAGACCACACTCGAGACGACGCGCAGCATCCGGAGCCGGGGCAGGACCTCTCGGACGACCAGGGCGTGCCCGGGCGACAGCCGGCGCAGCACCGGGTCCAGGATCGCGGCCTGATAGGCCACCGCGCCCGCTAACAACAATCCGGAGAGGAGCGCGGCCCAGCGAGCGGCAACAAGTAAGGGCGCAGGGCGTTCTCCCGTTCGGGCCGCCTGTTCAGGCTGCCGTCCCGTCCCCACCGCGAAAACAAATGCGCCTGAGGTAATGTGACCGTCGACGGCAGAGAGCACGCGCCAGCGGACGGTGTAGATCCCTGGAGGCAGCGGACCCACGGTGACACGCATCCGTGTTCCTCCCGCGCTCACCTGCGCGGGCCCGCCGGCACGGTTCCCATCACTGCTCAGGATCTCAACCCTGCTGAACGTCTCGTCGATCGGTTCGTTGAAGGCGAGGACGACTTCCGGGGGTGACGACGGGAACACGGCGTTTGCGCGAGGAGAGGAACCCTGGAGGATGCCGTGGGCCATCGCGGTGGCTGCGGCGCTGGCGACCACCACCACTGCGAGGCACACAACCTGACGCGCGCGAATCGGAAACGACAGGGACTGCACCCTCCCTCTGGCGAATTCGACGCCAATGCCAACCTTCATCTGGCCGGCATTCTTCTGGGTCTTGCTGCTCTTGCCAATGATGGTCGTGTTCTACGTGCGGCTGCTGCGGCGGGCGGCGCGATATCCGGTGACGTACTCGACCGCCTCCGTCCTGGCCGGCGCTCTCACCCGTACGGCGTGGCGGCGCCATTTAGCCGCGGCGATATTCTTGCTGGGGCTCGCAGCGGTGATGCTGGCGATGATGCGTCCGGTCGTGGCCCTCCCGATTCCCGCCGACAGATCCGCCATCATGCTCGTGCTGGATATCAGCGGCAGCATGCGCTCCCAGGACATCGAGCCCAGCCGCCTCGATGCCGCCAAGTCCGCGGCGAAGACGTTTCTGGATGCGGTGCCCGACCGGATTCGCATCGGCCTGGTCGCGTTCGCCGGGTTCGCATCGTTGCTCAGTCCCCCCACCACGGATCACGCACGCGTTGCCGAGCTGATCACCGGCCTCGGTACGGCGCGGCGGACGGCGATTGGTGAAGGACTGCTTGAAGGCGTAGCGGGATTACCGGGACGCGGGCGGTCGACGATCGAGGGAGTCCTGCCCCCGCTGACTGAACCGCTGCCTGCCGGTATAGTCGTGCTGCTGTCCGACGGCCGGAACAACGCCGGGATCGATCCTCTCGAGGCGGCTGAGATCGCCCGGCGCCAGCAGGTGAAGGTCTATACCGTGGGCCTGGGCGATCCGATGACGCGCGACTTTGGCTGGACGATCGGCGGGCCGATGGATGAGGAAACGCTGCAGGCGATTGCGTCCGCCACCGGCGGCACGTATCACCACGCGAGGTCTGCGAAAGCCCTGCACGGCATCTATCGCGATCTCGCCCGCCAGATCGGGTGGGAGCGCCGTCCGACGGAAGTCTCTGCTGTCGCCGCGGCCGGAGCCGCTCTGCTCATGATCGCGGCGGCCATCCTCTCACTCGCGATCAGCCAGCCCCTCCGCGCCTAGCGAATACCCCGCAAGAAGCCCACACCCGAGACGAGGAAGTACACGCTCATCGCCATCACGAACACGCCGCACACGCCGAGCACGCCTCGATATACACCCGGCGCGATGCGGCCACGGCCTGCGCCGACCACCAGGGCGAGGAAGCAGTTCCAGGCGAGGTCCAGCGTCGTGTGCCCCACGTAGAACAGCACAATCAGCGCCGGCCATCCGAACCGGCTGAACAGGACGAAGTAACTCGCCCCCACCGTGAGCCACCAGAGCAGCCAGTAAGGATTTCCCACAGTGGTCAACAGACCGGCGCGAATGAGCGCGAGACGGGCGGGACCTGCGCTGGCATTTCCCCGCGGCGGCTCAATGGCATTCCGCCACGCGGCGGAGGTGATCCCCCACCCCATCCACGCGAGCACTACGCCCCCCAGCACCCCGATGAGGCCGACGACTGCGGGCTGCTTGAGCACCTGTGTCAAACCGACCCCGAGCACCACGAGCATCGCGATCTCCGCGGCGGCATGGCCGACCGTGATCAGCGGGCCGGCGACAAATCCCCGCCGCGCGCCTTCCGAGATAGCGACGGCGGCCACGGGCCCGGGCATAAGGACGCCCGAGAGGCTGATCAGCCACCAGGTCAGCGAAATCGTGATGAGCTCGGGCATCCTCCTGCTACACGCGCCCCAACACCGAGCGCGCGAGTCCCTCGAGTCCATCCAGATCGTCGAGGTCCAGCCACTGCAGCATGATCCCCTGCAGCCCCGCGGCGGCGAGCTCACCCAATTGCTCCACGACCTTCTCGCCGGTGCCGATGAGAATCCCTCGTGAGCGAAGATCCTCAGCGCTTCGTCCGCGCCGGGCCAGTCTCTCGGCGACCTCGCCGGCGGAACGTCCGAAAACGACCCCGGTCATCATCGAACGGCGCACAGCGCGTGGATCGCGCTGCTCCCGGCGGACCAGCCCGTCCAGGCGTGAACTCAGGCGCTGAAACGACGCCGGGGCCTGGAAGGTCGCATTCCACTCCACCGCATACTGTGCGGCGAGCGGAAGGGTACGCTTTAGGCCGTTGCCGCCGACGAGAATCCGCGGGCCTCCCGGTCTGGGTCGCGGCAGCAGTACAGACTCCTGGAGACGGTAGAAGCGGCCGGGAAACGTCAGCGGTTCATCCGAGGTGAATAGGCGCGTGACGACCTGAAGCGATTCGTGGAACCGGTGCATGCGCTCGGGCAGACTGAGGAGGTCGAACCCGTAGTTGCTGTGCTCGCGCTCCTGCCACCCCGCTCCCATCCCCAGCACGAGCCGTCCTCCGGACAACTCGTCGACCGCCGTCGCCATCCGCGCCGTCATGAGCGGATGGCGGAACGAGCAAGGAGTCACCAGCGGGCCGAACGTAAGGCGGCGGGTGTGCGTCGCCAGCCAGGTGAGCGAGGTCCACAGCTCGAGGGAGTCTTTGTCCGGTGGGCCGGCGTTGGTGAAGTGATCCGAGCGGTAGAGTCCCGTGAAGCCGAGATCTTCCACCGCGCGGGCGATGCGCTGCCAGCGCGGCCAGGTAAGACCGTTCTGCCCTTCCACCATGATGGCGATGTCCATGATGGCGTCT
>JAIBHM010000124.1 GCA_020028535.1 Armatimonadota bacterium
CCCAGCCGGTCCAGGCCGACCAGCATGTTCGTCTTGTCCAGCAGGCGCATGACGACGCGCTCGCCGAACGCCGTCGCGGTGATTCCCACGCGCACGTCGTACTCGCGGCTGCGGAGCCGCATGCTGATGCGGCCGTCCTGCGGCTTTACGTGCTCCGCGATGTCCAGCGACGCCAGGATCTTGATGCGGCTGACCACCGCCGCGTACAGCAACCGCGGGATCACCGCTTTGTCGTACAACAGCCCGTCGATCCGGTACCGCACGCGGGCCTCCTGCATATGCGGCTCCAGGTGGATATCCGTCGCGCGAGAGGTGATCGCGCCCTGGAGGATGCTGTCCACCATCTGGATGACGGGCGGCGCATCCTCGCTGCCGAGGACGACAACCTCGGCGTCAGCGTGGTCTGCGGCCGCGGCCTCGCTGAACTCGATGGCGTCCATCAACGCTGCGGCCTGGCTCACCCGGCCGCCCACGTCGTAGAGCTGCGCCATCGCCCACTCCAGGTCGTTCTCGGTCGTGAACACCGGCTGCACGCGCAGGCCCGTGGCGCGGCTGACCTCGTCGATGGCAAGGATGTCGGAGGGGTCCGCCATCGCCACAATCAACTCCGGGCCCTCCTGGCGGATGGGCAGCGCCATCAAGCGCCGCACGAACGGCACGGGGAGAAGCTTTGCAATGTGGATGTCGATAGGCTCGGCGGTCAGGCTGATGTACTCGTAACCCTGCTGCAGAGCGAGCCAGCGGCCCGCCTCTCCTTTGGCCAGGAGGCCGCGCTCGATGAAGATCTGGGCGAGGCGCTTACCCGTCCGCTTCTGCTCCTCGAGGGCTTCGGAGAGCTGGGCATCGTTGATGACGTCTGCCTCGAGCAACAGCTCACCCAGACGCTTGTTCGACTTCCCGGGATGTGTCCGCGCCGTGACCATCGGCATGGAAGAATCGGAGGCAATCGGCGTGCCACGGTTCAAAGGCACGACCACCCCGGAAGAGGGGTCACTCCCCCCTTCGCCGGGGCGGTCGGATTCTTGAGCTTTCTTTGGGGTCTGCGCCATCCGCGCGCCCCTCTCGCCGGGTCTCCGGCGCCTCAGCCGCATCTACGACAGCATTTGCTGGCTGGGCTGCTGCGACGGCCGGATCGCCCCCGGCTCAACAGGCGGCGGCACGACCATCTGGGACACGGCCGGCGCGGGGACGAGCGCCTCCGCAAGCACCTGGTCCATGTGCTCGACAAAGATGAAGCGCAGCTTCTTGCGCACGTGCGGCGGGATCTCCATCAGGTCTTTTTCGTTCTCCTTCGGCATCAGGACCGTGCGGATCCCGGCGCGGTGCGCGGCCAGGACTTTCTCCTTGACCCCGCCGATCCCCAGGACCTTGCCGCGGAGCGTGATCTCCCCCGTCATGGCCACCTCACGCCGCACCGGGCGGCCGGTCACGGCCGACGCCAGCGCCGTTGCCAGGGTAATGCCCGCTGATGGACCATCCTTAGGCACGGCGCCTGCGGGGATGTGGATGTGCACGTCGTACTTCTGGTAGAACTCCTCGTCGATGGCAAGACGCCGCGCCCGCGACCGCACGTAGGAGACGGCCGCCTGGCCGGATTCCTTCAGCACGTCGCCCAGCTGTCCCGTCAGCGTGAGTTTGCCCTCGCCGCGCATCAACGTGGCCTCAACCGAGACGATGTCGCCGCCCATCTCAGTGTAGATGAGGCCCGTGGCGGTGCCGACTTCGTCCTCCCGCTCGGCCAACCCGTATCGGAACTTGGTCGGGCCCAGGAACTTGTGCAGGTTCTGGATCGTCACGCGCACCGTCTGCGCCTTGCCGGTCGCGACCTCGGTGGCGACCTTGCGGAAGATGCCGGCGATCTCGCGCTCCAGGTTGCGCACGCCCGCTTCGCGCGTGTACTCGCGCGCCACTTTGCGCAGCGCTTCGTCGGTGAAGACGACTTGCTCCGGCTTCAGCCCGTTCTCGCGCAGTTGTTTGGGAATGAGAAAATGTTCCGCGATCTTGATCTTCTCTTCCTCGATGTACCCGGGGAAGCGAATGACCTCGAGACGGTCGCGCAACGCCGGCGGCACTGTGTCGAGAATGTTGCCGGTGCAGATGAACATGACCTCGGACAGGTCCAACGGAAGTTCAAGGTAATGGTCGCTGAAGGAGTGGTTCTGCTCCGGATCGAGCGCCTCCAGCAGCGCCGACGACGGATCGCCCCGCCAGTCGATGCCGAGCTTGTCGATCTCATCGAGCATGAAGACCGGGTTCTTGGTGGCGGCGGTCTTCAGACCCTGCACGATGCGTCCCGGCAGCGCGCCGACATACGTGCGCCGGTGACCGCGGATCTCAGCCTCATCACGCACCCCACCCAGGCTGATGCGCACGAACTTACGGCCCAACGCCCGCGCGATCGACTTGCCCATCGACGTCTTGCCGACGCCGGGCGGACCGATGAAGCAGAGGATCGGGCCCTTGCTCTGCGGCGCCAGCTTGCGCACCGCCAGATACTCGATCACCCGGTCCTTCGGCTTCTCCAGGCCGTAGTGATCCTGGTCGAGAATGGTCCGCGCCTCGATGATGTCCAGCCGGTCTTCGGTCCGGGTGCTCCACGGCACGGCCAGGATCCAGTCGAGGTAGGTCCGCACCACGACGGCCTCGGCCACCATCGGCGGCATCTTCTCGAGGCGGTTGAGCTCCTCGAGCGCCTTTTCCTTGACGTGGTCGGGCAGATTCGCGGCCTCGATCTTCTTCTTATATTCGGCCACCTCGCTCTGGCGCTCGTCGCTCTCGCCGAGCTCCTGCTGGATGGCTTTCATCTGCTCCTTGAGGAAGTACTCGCGCTGCGACTTCTCCATCTGCTTGCGCACACGGTTCTGGATCTTGCGCTCCAGCTCGAGAATGTTCACCTCGCGTGTGAGGATCTGGCTGAGCAGGTCCAGCCTGTCTTTCGCCTCCATCTCGAGCAGCTGCTGGCGCTCCTCGATCTTCAGCGGGAGGTGCTGGGCGACGAGATCGGCCAGCTTGCCGGGCTCCTCCGCCTGCATCACCACCGCGTACTGCTCGGGGGCGATGCTCCGGCTGTAGCGGGCGAATCGCTCGAACTGCGAGAGCACGCCGCGCATCAGGGCCTCGATCTCGAGGGTCTTCTCCTGCGTGTCAGGCTGCTGGCGCACCCGGGCCTCAAAGTAGGGATCCTCGCGCTCCACGCTCTCGATTGCGCCGCGGACGAGCCCCTCCACGATGACCTGCAGCACGCCGTCGGGCTGCTTCCCCACCTGCAGGATCCGGCAGACCGTCCCCATGCTGTAGATGTCAGTTGGGCGCGGCTCTTCGAGGTCGTCCTGCTTTTGCGCGGCCAGGACGATGATGCGGTCCCCCGCCAGCGCGGCTTCCAGGGCCTTCAGCGACTTCTGCCGTCCGACCCCGAGCGGCGCGATCTGGTGGGGCATCACCACGGTGCCCTTGAGGGGCAACAGCGGCATGACGTCTTTGATCTCTACCGGTGTTTCACTGCGCTCTGCCAAAATGTCTGCCTCCTTTATAAGAAAGACGAAGGGGGACCCAATGCATCCCCCCAAACTGCGTCCTACCGGGGTACGTACCCCGGATGAGTCCCTGTACTACTATTGTATCACCCGGTGCAAGCCAAGCTAGGCGGGCTTCTCCTTGGCCATTTTCTTCAGGTCCGCGCCGGTCAGGAGCAACGGTTCGCGCTTTCGCGCCACGGCATCCTCGGATACCACGCAGCGCTTCACGTCCGGCCGGGAGGGGATCTCGTACATGATGTTCAGCATGATGTCCTCGATGATCGTGCGCAGCCCCCGCGCCCCCGTGTGGCGTCCCATCGCCTCCCGCGCGATGGACGCCAGGGCCTCTTCGGTGAAGACCAGCTCGACGCCGTCCATGTCCAGGATCTTCTGATACTGCCGCACGAGCGCGTTCTTCGGCTCCACCAGGATGCGGACCAGATCGGCCTCGTCGAGCGGTTCCAGGGGAACGATGATTGGCAGCCGGCCGATGAACTCGGGGATCAGCCCATACCGCAGCAGGTCCTGGGGCATGACGTGCGAGAGCGTCTCCGAGAGCGACGCCTTGCTCTTGGGCATCAGCTGGGCGCCGAACCCGATCGCCGTCTGCCGGATGCGGGACTCGATCATGCGGTCGAGCCCCTCAAAGGCGCCCCCGCAGATGAACAGGACGTCGGTCGTGTCGATCTGGATGAACTCCTGGTGCGGGTGCTTGCGCCCGCCCTGCGGCGGAACGTTGGCCACGGTGCCTTCCAGGATCTTCAGCAACGCCTGCTGCACACCCTCACCGGACACGTCCCGGGTGATCGACGGATTTTCTGACTTGCGCGCGATCTTGTCCGTCTCGTCGATGTAGATGATCCCGCGCTCGGCCTTCTTCACGTCGAAGTCGGCGGCCTGGATCAGGCGAAGCAAGATGTTCTCCACGTCCTCGCCGACGTAGCCGGCTTCGGTGAGCGAAGTGGCGTCCGCGAGGGCGAACGGGACGTCCAGGATCTTGGCCAGCGTCTGCGCGAGCAGGGTCTTGCCGCAGCCCGTCGGACCGATCAGCAGGATGTTGGACTTCTGCAGCTCCACGTCGCTCGGCCGGCGGCTGCCGATGCGTTTGAAGTGGTTGTAGACCGCCACCGACAGCGCCTTTTTCGCCCGATCTTGCCCCACGACGTACTGGCAGAGGGTGTCGTAGATCTCGCGCGGCTTGGGCGTGCTGCGCGGCCCGGATGGCTCGCTCTCGCCGTAGAGCTCCTCTTCGATGATCTCGTTGCACAGCTCGATACACTCGTCGCAGATGTAGACGCCGGGGCCGGCCACCAGTTTGCGCACCTGTTCCTGGGACTTGCCGCAGAATGAGCATTTCAGCTTCTCGCCGTCCCCAAACCGAAACATCCGCTCGCGTGTCATCCCGGTCCCGTCACCGGTCCTTGGCTGTAGCGCTGGGGATCCGCTCGCGCGGCTGAATCACCACATCGATCAGGCCATAATCCTTGGCCGTCTTCGGGTCCATCCAGTAGTCGCGGTCGGTGTCGCGCTCGATGCGCTCGATGGGTTGTCCCGTGTGCTTGGCGAGGATCTCGTTGGTCAGTTGGCGCATCTTCAGGAATTGCTTCGCCTGGATGTCAATGTCGGCGGTGGTTCCCTGCGCTCCACCCCAGGGCTGGTGGATCAGGATCTGAGAGTACGGCAGCGACGACCGTTTGGTCCTGGCTCCCCCCGCCAGGATGACCGCGGCGCCGGAGGCTGCCAGGCCGACGCAGATCGTGGCGACGTCGGGCCGCACGTACTGCATCGTGTCGTAGATGGCCAGCGCGGGGGTCAGACTGCCGCCGGGGCTGTTGATGTAGAGGTGGATGTCCTTCTCGGGGTCTTCGCCTTCCAGGAAGAGGAGTTGGGCGATGACCAGGTTGGCCATGTCGTCGTCGATCGGCCCGCCGACGAAGACGATCCGGTCTTTGAGCAGGCGGGAGTAGATGTCATAAGCGCGTTCCCCGCGCGCCGTCTGCTCCACCACCATGGGGACCAGCGTCATGAGCGCTCACCTCGTGCGAGTGTGACCAGATGCGCCAGAGCTTTCTGGCGCCGGAGAGTGCCGGTCAGGCTGTCATAACGACCGGTTTCGGTCGGATCTTGCTGCAGTCTGCGCGCAACGTTCTCGACCTCGCGATCGATCTCCTCCTGAGCGGGTGAGAGCTGCTCCGCCCGGGCCACCTCTTCGATCGCCAGCTGTGCCCGGATCCTTCGCTCGGCCGCGGGCCGGAACTCCTCGCGCAGCTTCGGTTCGTCTTTCTGGGTCGCCTCGTAGTAGCGCTGCAGGGTCAGGCCCCGCTTCTGGAGGGTGTCGGCGAGGTCGCCCACCATGTGCTCGACCTCATGGTCGATCATGCTGTCGGGTAGGTCGATGGTGGCCCGCTCGAGCAGGGCGTCGAGGACTTTCTGCTCGTAGTCCCCCTGCGCCGCCTCCGCGGCTTCCCGGGAGAGTTTTTCCCTTAGTTGCTCCCGAAGCACGGTGACGCTGCCCGCCCCGGCCGCCGTGCGCGCGAACTCGTCGGTGACTTCGGGCAACTCGCGCCGCTTCACGTCGACGACCTCGAGTGTCACCGTATGCTCTCCCAGACGGACCTCCGCTCGCGCCCCGGCCGCGGCGCCTTCGAGCGCCGCCTCGACCTCCGCCGGGAAGGAACCTCCACCGATCTCAATCAGATATTCCTTACCCTTGCTGAAGCGCTCCAGAGGCCCTGAGAGGTCTGCCACCTTGACCAGCACGAAGTCCCCCCGGGCCGCATCGGCCTGTGCCGAGACCAGGTGGCCATGGCGGCTGCGCAGGTCCTCGACCGCGGCATCGATGTCCGGATCGCCGACCTGGGGTTCCACGTGGGGGATGCGGATGCTCTGGTAATCGGCAATCTTGACCTCCGGCATGAGGTCCACGGTGGCGACGAAGCGCAGGGGCTCGCCCTCCTTCACCTCGTCGACCTTGATCTCGGGCCGGGTGATGGGCGTCACGCCGACCTGGTCCACCGCGCGGGCGTAGGCGTCGGGGACGAGCTCCTTCACCGCCTCCTCGAGCACGGTCTCTTTGCCGACGAACCGCTCGAGCATCGTGCGGGGCGCCTTGCCTCGGCGGAAACCCGGGATCTCCACTTTTCGGTTGAGCTTGCGCAGCGCCGCCTCAACACCCTCGGAGACGCTCTCGGGCGGGATCTCGACTTCGAGGACGGCCCGGCTCCGCGGCTCGCGCTTCACGTCGACCTTCATTTACTCACCCTTTCCTACCCATATAAACGAAAGACGGAGGTTCAGAGATTACTGAACCCCGCCAATTTGGTGCGGGCGGAGGGATTACGCCCATCGGCTCCTAAGGCCGACGCCTCTTCCAGTTTGGCTACGCCCGCATGAACTGCTCAGCTATAACCCACTTTCGGTGCAGAAGCGGCCAAGCACCTTGATAGTATATCATCGTGAAGATGCGAATCGAGTCCTCCTTTCCATACTTCAAAATGTAGGATCTAGTGGACCTTTGAATCGACCCCCTCGGGATCGTGAAGCAAACGGCGACCTCCTGGCGCACCCATTCGAGGAAATGCGGACTTGCAGAAACAACTCGGAGAGACAATTGAATATGACGACTCTCAGGATGACGATAGAGATCGATGTTCCCATCTCCATCCAGGCAGCCCCTAAAGAAATCGGCAAAGTATGCTCGGGGAATCGTCAATGCCTTAAGGGTCTTCGACTTCGCCGGCATTAATCCGATTGAGAGCAAGAAATCGTAGAGGGTACGGCTTCCAAATTGTAGCTGCAGGTATTTCCTTTCCTTCTCGCCACCCCTCGCTATCCGCCCGATCTTGTTCTCTAGCCTGAGGCAATCACGGACCGCAACTATAAGCTCAGGATCTTTGGATGTAAATGAAATGTGACGTCCGTCTTTCGAGAGGCAGCCATCGGTTGCTATGAGGCCGATGACATAGGCTAAGCAGGAGGACCAGTCTGTAGAGATTTGATTGCGTGGCTTGATGGAGGACGCACGCCCCTCTGCTGCCTAAGCGCCCTCCTGCTTGGACGAAGCTTCTAGTGGGGGGCCGTCAGGGACTCGAACCCTGAACCAGCGGATTAAGAGTCCGCTGCTCTACCAGTTGAGCTAACGGCCCGCTACCCAATAACAGCATTATACCGGGTGGGTTGCGATGAATTACGTGCGTGAGCGGTGCGTTACGCTGGAATTGTTTTGCCGAGCAGCTGCGCCAGTTCCTTGTCGTTAGGCGTCTTCGTGACCGCGTCGTCATACGTGATGATGCGTTGCTCCACCATGTGGCGGAGCGCCTGGTTCAACGTCTGCATCCCCTCCTTGGCGCCCGAGAGGATCAGCGTGGGGATTTGATGCGTCTTCCCTTCCCGGATGAGGTTGCGGATCGCTCCCGTGACCAGCATCACCTCGAGCGCTGCCACGCGCCCCTTTCCGTCGGCACGGCGTATCAGGGTCTGGGAGAGGACACCTTCCAACACCGCGCCCAGCTGTGTCCGGATCTGTGCCTGCTGGTGGGGCGGGAACACGTCGACGATGCGGTCCACCGTCGCGGGTGCGCTCTGCGTGTGCAGCGTGGCGAAGACCAGATGTCCGGTCTCCGCCGCGGTCACAGCGGTGGAGATCGTCTCCAGGTCGCGCATCTCCCCGATCAGGATGACGTCCGGGTCCTGTCGCAAGACGTGCCGCAGCGCGTCGGCAAACGACAGGGTATCCATGCCCACTTCGCGCTGGTTGATTACACTCTTATTGTCCCTGTGCAGGTACTCGATCGGGTCTTCAATCGTCACAATGTGGACCGACCGGGTCTGGTTGATGTAGTTGATCATCGCCGCGAGCGTCGTCGACTTCCCGCTGCCGGTGGGTCCCGTGACCAGCACCAGCCCGCGCGGCAGAGCGCACAGTCGTTTGACGATCTGCGGGAGGCCCAGTTCGTCCATCTCCGGCACGCCAAAGGGGATCGCCCGGATCGCGGCGCCGATGCTGCCCCGCTGCTGGTACACGTTGACGCGGAAACGAGACACTTTCGGGATGCTGTAGGCGAAATCGATCTCCAGTCGCTTGTTGAAGGTCTCTAGTTGCTCTTCAGTCATGATACTTTCGATTACGGCACGGGCGGTCGCCATGTCCAGTACGGGAAGGTCCTCCGCGCGCTGCAGTTTTCCATTGATCCGCATGATCGGGTGGTTTCCGACCTTGATGTGCAGATCCGAGGCCCCACGGAAGTGCGCTGTGGAGAGGAGCTGGGTCATATCCAGTTCCTTCTGCCCCGTCACTGCCCCCTGGCCAGGTGTGCCGTCCATAACCTCTCCCGATTCCTCCTAGATTACAGTGTCTGCAGACGGGCCACCACACGCCGGATCACGTCTTCAGTAAACTCGGTCGTCGCCGCGTCCCCGCCCAGATCGACGGTCCGCACGCCGTCGCGTACGGCCTCGAGCGTCGCGTCGTGAATGGCTCGCGAGGCCCGCTCGGCCCGGGGATCCTCGATATACCCGAGCATGGCCGCCCCAGCAAGGATCATCGCCATTGGATTTGCGATGTTCTTACCGTAAAGGCGCGGCGCCGTGCCGTGCGGGGCCTCCGCCAATACCGTACGTACCCGCATTCGGTCATCCAGGGACAGGACCAGCGACTCCACGCCGGCAGTGCTGCCGAACATCTGCAGCACCATGTCCGAAAGCGTGTCTCCGTCACGGTTCAAGGCGGGGATGACCAGGGCGTCGCCTGTGGACTGCAACAGCAACG
>JAIBHM010000125.1 GCA_020028535.1 Armatimonadota bacterium
CGAGCGGGTTCCCGACCTCCCGAAGCCGGTCGAGCTGCCGTCACCCGAGGTGGTCCAGGCGGACAAGGTCGCGGCCAAGTCGGTGCGCCCGGAAGTCCGTGAGGTGGCGATCGAGGCGAAGCTCAACAACATTGACCTGGAGCTCGCGAAGAACAACCTTCTGCCCCGCCTGGATGCCGAAGCGGAGCCGTCAAGAAAGCCCGGGGAATTCGTGCTCGGATTGGGTTACCGGTTCGGCATTGAGATGCGGATTCCGTTCCTGCAGCGCCGCGCGCGCGGCGAGGTGCTGGAGGCCCAGGGCAAGGCGGACCGCTTCGTGCTCGTCCAGAAGTTCCGTGAACAGCAGGTGGTGGTCGACGTGGATAATGCCCTCTCTGCCATCGAGCGAGCCAAACAGCGGATCACGGCGGCCACGCAGTCCCTGCAACTGGCCAGAACCCTCGAGGAGGGAGAGCGCTTTCGCTTTACCCTGGGCGCCACCAGCGTTCTGTTCGTGAACTTGCGCGAGCGGAATGCGGTGGATTCGGAGAACCAGTGGATCAGGGCGCAGGCGGATTACCAGAAGTCCCTGGCGCTCTATCAGTGGGCCATTGGAGCTTGGGCGAAAGCCCCGGCGGCCGTGACGCCGGTGAATTACCGTCCCACCAAGTAGCACAAGGACGGTGGCTTTTTCTCTCAACCTCGTGATAATGTAAGCAGATTATCGAGATGGGCCGCCACGGAGGCCGGTTTGAGACCGGTCGGCGCGAGCATGGCCCTGGCAGGGAGCGTGGGTATGGATGCGCCCGGCGCCGGCATGACCGGCGCGCAACAGAACATCGGCCTCATTCAGCGCATGGCCGCCCTGATCGGTCTCTTCTTCCGGGTCGAGCGGCGGGTGTTCGGCCTCGTCGTCTCCTACTCCCTCGCTATCGCCTTATTCTCCCTCATTGTGCCGTTGACCGTGCAGGAATTGGTCAACACCTTCGCCTTCGCCATCCAGCCGATTACGATCGTGACCCTCGCGGCCATCATGGCGCTGACCCTCCTGTTCGTGGGCGCCTTCCGGGCGCTCCAGTTTTTCGCCGTGGAGATACTGGAACGCCGGATCTTCGCGCGGATCGCGTTCACCATGACCCAGCAAACGCCCTGTTTCCAGGACCAGGCCTTCATTCCCAAGTATGCGAACTATTTTTTTGAGTCGGTCTTGATGCAACGGGCCCTCTCGGTGTTCCTGGTGGATCTGATCAACGTGGTGATCGGCAGCATTGTGGGGATGACGATCCTGGTCTTCTACCACCCCTACTTTCTGGCGTTCAACGCGGCCCTCCTGGTAGGGTTCGGGGTCGTGGTCTTCATGCTGGGACACGGCGGTCTGGCGGCGACGATCGCCATGTCTCAGGCCAAGTACGATACCGTGAACTGGATACAGGAGATCGCGAACAACCTGATGCATTTCAAATCCACGGCGAGCACGCCCTTGCTGATGAAGAAAACCGACGAGCAGATCAAGGCCTACCTGGAAGCCAGGCGGACTCGTTTCCAGGTGCTCATGCGCCAGTATCTGGGCTCGGTGGGATGGCAGGCCGTGGGCCACAGCGGACTGATCGCGACGGCGGGGTGGTTGCTGGCCATGGGCCAGCTCACCTTGGGACAGTTGGTCGCCGCGGAGGTGATCGTCAGCACGATCCTCCTGAACTTTGATGCGGTGGTCAAGCGCATGGCCCATGTGTACTACTTCTGCACCTCGTTGGTCGAGCTGGACTACCTCTTTTCCCTTCCCAAGGATATCGCCAGGACCACGGTGGCGGTCCCGCTGCCGGACCCGGCGCTCTACGGGATCAGGCTCACATGCAAGGAGGTCTCGCTGGCGACTCCGGGAGGCGCGCCGGTCTTCGAGAACTTCGATCTGGAAGTGTCGCCGGGGGAGAAGGTGGCGATTTTTGCCGGCAGCAGCAGCGGGAAGACCGGCCTGGCTCGAGTGCTGGCTGGTCTCTACACGCCCACCTCCGGGGTCGTCCGTTACAATGGAGTGGACCTGCGCCACGTGAGCATGGAAGCGTTGAATGCGTGCCGGGGATTGGTGCTGGACTCGCAGCTCACCCTGTTCGAAGGCACGCTGGAAGAGAACATCACGCTTGGCCGTCCCAAGGTGGACTATCAGGATATCCTCTGGGCGCTTCGCTACGTCGAGATGGAGGAAGAAGTCGACGCGTTCCCCCAGGGGTTGAAGACGTCGATTCGAGCCCGGGGCAGAACCTTCACCACCAGCCAGGTGCTGAGAATCCTCGTGGCACGCGCGATCGTGTCCCGGCCGCACATTCTCATCCTGGACGGCACCCTGCACAGCATGAACCCGGCCACCCGCGACACCATCCTCAGGCGGCTGTGCTCTAAAGAGGAACCCTGGTCCGTCATCTTCGTCTCCAACGATCCCACCCTGACCGCCCACGTCGACCGCCGCCTGACCCTGGAATAACGTCGCCCCGTCGGCCCCCGACCGACACCATCCTCACCCCCAGCCTGCCCTGAGCCTCGTAATTCGACAGGCTCACCACACCGAGCTAAGTCGAGGGGTCGAAGGGCCTGCCCTGAGTCTCGTCGAAGGGCCTGCCCTCAGCCTCGTGATTCGACCCATCGACAAGCTCAGGGTCCCGAGCTCGGTCGAGGGACAAGCTCATGACAGGCCCTGGTCGAAGTTCCCGCCCTGCCAACCCTGAGCCCGCCTGCCCTGAGCCTGCCGAACGGGTCGAAGGGCCCCCTCAGACCGTCTCACCCCCTACTTAAGGAGGGGTAGCTTTTTTTAAACAGCCATGATACACCCGCCAGACCATTGTCCGGCATGTCGTCACCCTGTCGGAGGCGCACGGTCCCATGAGCACTGCGGGCAAGCCAGCCATGGCCTGGACTGCGCGAGGGCTCGCCGGGGCTGTCCTCTGGTCCGCCTGCCTCCTGTCCCTGAGCTCCAGCCTCTGGGCCAATTCCCCATCTATGCGAACCGGCAAACTCGCGCAGGCGCGGGCGGGGCACACTGCCACCTTGCTCGCCGACGGCACCGTCCTGATCACGGGCGGCCGGCGCAAGGACCACGACATCCTGGACAGCGTCGAGGTGTTTGATCCCCAGACTCTGCGGAGCACGCTGCTGTCAGCCGAGCTGAGCGTCCCCCGCACCGAGCACACGGCGACGCTCTTGCCGACCGGCGAGACGCTGCTGGCCGGTGGCCGGGATACGGCCGGGGTGCTCTTCACCACTGAACTGTTTCAGCGGGCCGGCAGCTTTCATCCCCTTCCGGCCACGGTCCAGGTGCCGCGGGCCGGGCACACCGCCACCCTGCTGCCCGACGGCCGGGTGCTGATTCTCGGCGGGCTGGATGCGTCTCGTCTCGCGCTGGAGTCAGGGGAGTCGTTCGAGGTGCCCACCGGCATGCTCTACGATCCACGCAACGGACACGTGACTCTCTTGCCCCATGCTCTGGCCGTGCCGCGGCACAATCACACGGCGACCCTGCTGCCGACGGGCCAGGTGCTCGTGGTGGGTGGGCGACAGGACGACGAGATCCTAGACTCGGCTGAGCTGGTCGACCCGGCCACGGGGGAGAGCCGGCTGCTCGACAGCCATCTTCAGACTGGACGTCTGCGACACACCGCCAGCCTGCTGAATGATGGGCGTGTGCTGACCGCCGGCGGGCGGTCCAAGAAAGATGCCCTCGACTCGGTCGAGGTCTTTGATCCGGCCGCCCAGACCTTCGCAACACTTCGGCCCAAGCTGCGCGAGGGGCGATTCAATCATACGGCGACCGTGCTCCCGGCCGGGGACATCCTGATTGCCGGAGGCCGGGACGATGACGACAAAGATCCGACACGGGACACTGAATTGTATTCCCAGCCGGGGCAGGACACGACGCCGCCCACGGTGCTGGAGGTCACGCCGGCCAATGACGCCACCGGCATCTCACGCACGCCGCTCGTTGCGATCCGGTTCTCCGAGCCCATCCGGGTGACCACCCTCACCGGCGCCACGCTGACGCTCACAGGGCCGCAGGGCCCGGTCCCTGGTACTGTGAGTCCGGGCGAATCCGGCCTCTTGGCTTTCTTTGTGCCCGCGGCTCCCCTCGCCGAAGGCACCACCTACACACTGCGGCTGAGCGGGCTTACGGATCGAGCCGGGAATCCGCTGCTCACGTTCACCAGCTCGTTCGCGACGGTTCTTCCGGCGCCGACCCTCACCGGGGTGACGCCCAGCAGCGGGCCGATCGGGACGGTCGTCCAGCTCACGGGCACAAATTTCGTGAATGTCCAGTCGGTGACTTTCAACGGCGTCCCCGCGTCGTCCTTCACGGTCTCAAGTCCCACTGCGCTGACGGCCACGGTGCCCCCCGACGCGACCAGCGGCCCTGTGACTGTGACAACGCCGGGCGGCACAGCGAGCAGCGCCGCGCCTTTCACCGTGCTCACCGCGCCGACGATCACGAGCTTCACGCCGGCGCAGGGACCCGTGGGGACGCCGGTCATGATTACCGGCACGAACTTCGTGAACGTCCAGTCGGTCACCTTGAGCGGCGTGCCCGCTCAGACCGTTTCGGTCACGAGCCCCTCCGCGCTCACCGCCACCGTGCCGGCAGGCGCCACGACCGGCCTCATCACGGTGACGACGCCGCAAGGGAGCGCCACCAGTGCCGCACCGTTTATCGTCACCAATGCGGCGCCCGTGTTGGCGCCCATCGGGAACAAGACTGTCCCGTTGGGGAGCACGCTGGCCTTCACGGTGGCGGCAACCGATCCTGAGAGTGACCTGGTGACCTTTGCAGTGACACCGGTGCCCTTGCCGGCCCATGCGGCGTTCAACGCCCAGACTGGCGAGTTCATGTTCACGCCGGACGCGTCGCAGGTCGGGACGTTCATGGTGACCATTGTGGCCAGTGACGGCGCGCATATGTCGTCCGAAACCATCACGCTCACCGTGCCCGGTGCGCCGCCGGGCGGCGCGACCGCCCTCACTGGCCGGGTGGATGATACCGCGCGCCAGCCCGTCTCTCAGGTGATTGTCGCCCTGAAAGGGACCAGCCTGAGTACGCTCACCGATGCGCAGGGGCAGTTCACCCTAACCGGCATCCCGGAGACGCAGGTTGGGCGCCAACAGGTGGTGGTCACGGGCTTTACTCAGGGCTATGCCAACCTCGTCGCTCCGGTGGATCTCATCGCCAACGTCACGAATCAACTGCCGCAACCGCTGACGCTGCCGCCGGTGGACATGACCACCGCGGTGCCCGTCAATCCGAACGCCGCCACGGTGGTGCAGAGCACCACCCTGAACGTGGCCGTGACCATTCCGCCGCACACCGCCAAGAACGCGGATGGGACGGAGTACACAGGGGTGCTCACGATCAGCCCGGTGCCCGAGTACGGCCGCGTGGAATCCCGGCCGGCGGAGCTGCGGCCGGGACTCTCGATCACCATTCAGCCGGCCGGCGTCGTGCTCGATCCCCCGGTGCCGATCACCTTTCCGAACGTGGACGGAATGGCCCCCGGCAACGAGCTGGACCTCTGGTCGCTCTCCCCGGACACCGGCACGTTCTTGCAGGTGGGCG
>JAIBHM010000126.1 GCA_020028535.1 Armatimonadota bacterium
ACGAGCACGTCGCGGAGATCGGAGATATCGACGCCGGCCTGCAGCGTACGGATGGGACCCAGGGCCTGCCGGACGGTTTCCAGCATCACCTGGCGGTCGTCCACAAACAGGACCTCCTCCGGACGCAGCGCGATCCCATCGGCGGCCAGTTCACCCAGCAATGAGGCGATCATGCGGTCCTTGCGGGGGTGAAACTCGACCTTCGGGCGCGTGAAGTAGTCCATCAGGCCGAGCGCCTCAAAGATCTGGAACACGATCTCGGGGAGGTTCCAGCTCGCGATCGAGATCTTAATTCCCCGTGCGCGGAGGGCCTCCAGCACCTCCCGCGCGCCCGGAAAGAGGCGCACGCGGTCCCCGCGGGCGTCCTCCACCGTGTCCTGATCCAACCGCCTGAAGGGGGGCCTGGTCGCCGCGACGTCGTGATGCTCCCACAGGGTGTGGTCGCAATCGAAGATGACGAGTTTGATCGCCATCCCGAATTACGGGGCCGACCGGGCGATGAACCGAAGCTCCAGACGGACTTCGTTTTCTGACCTGAGAATACCGAGGATGGATGGCGGATCGAAGCCGAAGTCCGTCATCAGGACCGCCGCAGACGCCCTCCCCCGCAAGGTCTCACCCGCCAGCACGACTGACAAATCGAATGTCGTCGGCCGCACCACACCGCGGACTTTGAGTTCTCCGGTTACTCGTAAAGGGAGTTCTTGACCCTCCGTGTACGATGCGGGCAGCCCCTCGACCGAAGTCGGCCGGAACTCCGCGACGGGAAAGCGTGCCGACTCGAGCCAGCGCTCGCGGATGGCGCGGTCGCGCCGTGTGCTGTCGGTCCGGAAGGTGCTGATATCGATCGTGATCGTGCCGACCCGGCTATTGCGGGGGGTCGAGCGGTCCACGGTGATCTCGCCGTGGATCGTATTTGTCGTGCCGACGGCGATATTGAGCCGGTTCCCATCGCGGAACAGCGTCTCGGCCACGCGGTAGGTGACCTGGGACTCCTCGGCCACGATGACAAAGCGTTGGGCGGCAGGACCTGCGGACGGCTTCCGGCTCGCCGGAAGCACGCCAATGGCGAGCACGCAGAGCACGGCGATCGTTATCGGAGCGAGGCGGCGCATCGTGACCTCCTCACTCATCACGCAGATCTCTCAGGATCCGTTCGCGGGAAACTTCCATCCCATGCTCGCGCCGCATGTGTTCCTGCACTTTGCGGACCAGCTCGTCTTCTGAATCGGCCTCAACGCGATGTCCCAAGGCGCACGTCCACCGGGGCATGAACCCTCACCTCCTTTCCCCAGTGTCGCACATGACAAAGCACTTTGGGGCGAACATGAGCGAGGGAACCGGCCGGTCAGCGAGTCACAGCCCCGCGCGATGCGGAAGACACCAGGACCGCCACCGCGGCGCCGAACTGCGTCGTCGTAACTGTACCCCCGAGGTCGGGTGTGCGCAGGCCCTGGGCCAGCGTCCCCTCCACGGCCTTCTCGACCGCCAGGGCCGCCTCTGTCTGCCCCCAGGAATGGCGAAGCATCATCGCCACGCTCAGAATCGCCCCCACAGGGTTCGCGATCCCCTTTCCGGCGATGTCTGGCGCGGAGCCGTGGACTGGCTCGTAGAGGAACGGATGCCGGTCCCCCACACTGGCCGACGGAAGCAGTCCCATGGAGCCGGCCACTGCCCCCGCCTCGTCGCTGAGGATGTCCCCGAAGGTGTTTTCCGTGACGATGACGTCGAACGACCGGGGATTGCGTACCAACTGCATCGCGCAGGTGTCCACCAGCATGTGCTCCACGGTCACATCCGGGAAGTGCCGGGCCTCCTCATCGACCACTTCTCGCCACAAGCGGGACGTCTCGAGGACGTTGGCCTTGTCCACGGAAACGAGTCTGTGCCGGCGGGCTCGCGCGGCTCCCAGCGCCACTTTCGCGACCCGAGCGATCTCCCCGCGGCTGTACCGCAGCGTGTCCACCGCCTCATGCTCGCTGCGGCCCCGTGGCTCGCTGAAATACAGCCCGCCGATGAGCTCTCTGACGATCAGCAGGTCAACACCCGAAGCGACCTGGGGCCGCAGCGGGATCTGGTCTGTGAGCGAAGGGTAGACGCGAACCGGCCGGAGGTTCGCGTAGACATCCAGCGCCTTGCGGAGTTGGAGCAGCCCACGCTCCGGACGGAGCTCCGGGGGCTGTCGATCCCACTGCGGGCCGCCGACCGCGCCCAGGAGAACGGCATCGGCGGCGCGGCAGACCGCGAGCGTGCGCTCCGGCAGGGGGACGCCGCCCTCGGAAATCGCGGCTCCCCCGATGGCTGCCTCGACCACCTCATACCGAAGGCCGAACCAGTCCCCAACGGCCCCGAGGACCTTAACCGCCTGGGCGGTGACTTCCGGTCCGACGCCGTCGCCCGGGAGGACGACGACGCGCATCAATCCGGCTCGTTGTCAAACGACCGCTGGATGCGCTCCAGGACCCACTCCGGCTCCGCCGGATCGTCAGTCCGCCGGCGCTGCTCCTGCGTGGTGTCGGCCTCATGCCGCTGCTGTTCGGTCTGCCGCTGTACTCGCTCTGCCATCTCCGCTATCCCCCTCGAGTCGACTGGCCGCCCGACTTCATCCCGAACTACGATTTGGCGAGTTGCGCCCTCACGTATCCCACCAGACCCCCTGCGTCCACGAGACGCTGCATGAACACCGGGATCGGCTGGCCGCGATAGATCTCGTCCCGCGTCTCGTTCCGCACCCGACCGGTCGTAAAATCCACCTCGATCACGTCGCCCTCCAGCACCTCCGCGTGCGCATCAGCGCACTCCAGCACCGGGAGCCCGATATTGAACGCGTTGCGATAGAAAATCCGCGCGAAGGAGATCGCCACGACCGCGGCCACTCCCAGCCCTTTGATGGCGATGGGCGCGTGCTCGCGCGAACTGCCCTGGCCGAAGTTCTCCCCCGCCACGATGATGTCGCCTGGCGCGATGCGCTGGCGCAGGGTGGGGTCCAGGTCTTCGAAGGCGTGTTTGGCCAGCTCAACTGCGTCGGCCGTCACTAGATAGCGGGCGGGGATAATGACGTCCGTATCGACGTGATGGCCGACAACATGGGCGGCTCCTCGGACGATCATTGCCCCCTCCTCACACGCTCACCAGCTCGCCCACGACGTCGGACGGGTGTGTCAGCCGGCCCGTGACCGCGGATGCCGCCGCGACCCCCGCGTTGGCGAGGTACACTTGGCTCTCGCGATGCCCCATGCGTCCGACGAAGTTGCGGCTGCTGGTGGAGACGCACACTTCGCCATCCGCCAGCACGCCCATGTGGCCGCCGATGCAGGGGCCGCACGTGGACGTGCTGATCGCTGCGCCGGCATCCAGGAAAATCTGAATCAGGCCCTCTTGGAGCGCCTGCCGGTAGATTGCAGGGGTGGCGGGGATAACGAGCAGGCGCGTGTCCCGGTGCACCTTCCGCCCCGCCAGGACTCTCGCCGCCATCCGCAGGTCTTCAATGCGTCCGTTGGTGCACGTGCCGATGAAACACTGGTCGACTTTCACTCCCGCGGCCTCGCGCACCGGAACGACATTACCGGGAGACGCAGGCGCGGCCACCACCGGGTCGAGCGCCCCCGCGTCCACGGTTTGCATGTCCGCGAACCGGGCATCGGGATCACTGCGATAGACGGTGAAGGTGCGGCGCAGCCGAGGGGCGACCCACGCGAGGGTTCGCTCATCGGGCTCCATGATGCCGTTCTTCGCCCCAGCCTCCACGGCCATGTTGGTGATGGAGAAGCGCTCGTCCATCGTCAGGTCGTCGAGCGTCTCGCCTGCAAACTCCATCGCGCCGTAGCGCGCGCCGTCCACTCCGATCTTGCCGATGATCGCCAGGATCAGATCTTTGCCGGTGACCCACGGCCGCAGCCGGCCCAAGAACTCATATCGGACCGTTTCTGGAACGCGCAGCCACAACCGGCCCATCGCCATGGCGGCGGCCAGGTCGGAGGACCCCACACCCGTGGCGAAGGCGCCAAGCGCGCCGTGGTTACACGTGTGGGAATCCGCGCCCACAAACACGTCGCCTGGTCCCACGAAGCCCTCCTCGGCCAGCAGCACGTGCGCGATTCCCGCACGGCCGATGTCATAGAAATGCGGCAAGCCGTGGGCCCGGACGAACTCCCGGGTGATCTTGCACTGCTGGGCCGAGGCGATGTCCTTGTTTGGCACGTAGTGATCCAGGACGAACGCCACGCGATCGGGATCGAAAACGCCGCTCACGCCCATCTTCTCGAACTCCCGAATCGCAAGGGGCGCGGTGATGTCGTTCGCAAAGACGAAGTCCACACGGCAGTCGATGATCTCACCCGGCGCCACGCTCGCCACGCCGGCATGCGCCGCCAGGATCTTCTCGGTAATCGTCATGCTCATGCCGGGGTCCCTCCGGCGGCGACCGGGACGCCCCGGCGCGCAAGCAGTTTGTTGATCGCCGCCACATACGCCCGCCCGCTGGCCTCCAGAATGTCGGTGCTGCTGGCCCGCCCGACGGCAAGGTCATGGTCCAGCCGGATGCGCACGACAGCCTCGCCGACGGCTTCGGCCCCTCCCGCCACCGCCCGCACCGTGTAGTCCACGAGCGCCGGGGACAGCGCGACGATCGCGTTGATCGCCTCGAACAGCGCGTTCACGGGGCCATCACCGGTGCGAGAGCGTTCCGTCTCGATGCCTCCTGTGGTGAGGGTCACCGAGGCGGAAGGCAGCATCCCGCTACCAGTGGTCACCGCGAAGCGGCGCAACTCCCACGTCCGGGGCGGAGCCGCAATCTCTTCCTCGACCAGGGCGACGACTTCTTCAGGCAGCACGGTCTTCTTCCGGTCACAGACATCCTTGAAGCGCTGGTAAGCGCGGTCCAACTCCTCGCGCGTCAGCCGGAAGCCCGCCCCCTCGAGCGCGGCTTGCAGCGCGTGGCGGCCGGAGTGCTTGCCGAGCACCAGGCGGTTGGTAGGCAGCCCGATCGACTCGGGCGTCATGATCTCGTAGGTCCGCCGGTCGGCCAGCACGCCGTGCTGGTGGATGCCGGCCTCGTGCGCGAACGCGTTCGCGCCCACGACGGCCTTGTTGGGCTGAACGTCGATCCCCGTCAGCGCGCACAGCAGCCGGCTGGTGGCGAAGATCCGCGTGGAATCGACACCCGTCGTCAGACCGTAGAGATCCGGCCGGGTCCGGATCGCCATGATCACTTCTTCCAGCGCGACGTTCCCCGCGCGCTCGCCGATCCCGTTGATCGTCCCTTCGACCTGCCGCGCGCCTGCGCGGACCCCCGCCAGCGTGGTTGCCGTGGCGAGTCCCAGGTCGTTGTGGCAATGCACGCTGATGGTGACGCGATCCATGCCGGGGACCCGCGTCATCAGCGCGCGCACGAGATCGCCATATTCCTCAGGTTGCGCGTAGCCGACGGTGTCGGGAATGTTGATCACGGTCGCGCCGGCGTTGATTGCGGCTTCAAAGACCCTGCAGAGGAACTCCAATTCGGAGCGCGTTGCGTCTTCCGCACTGAACTCCACTTCCGGAGCCAGGCGGCGCGCCAGACGCACG
>JAIBHM010000127.1 GCA_020028535.1 Armatimonadota bacterium
GTTTGACTGAGGGATCCAGGTTGAAGGGGCGCGGATGCCCGACCACGCTTTTGATGAGCGAGTTGCAGTAGAAAGAGATCAGGACCAGCACGCCCAGCCTGAATCCCAATCTGGCGTCCACGCACCAAAGCAATGTGGGCCCCCGGGCCGACTGCAGCGTCGTGATCACAACGAGTCCCCACTGCCAGATGCCGTCCATCATCGTTTGCGTCCTTGCATCCAGGCCAGCGTGACATCGACCAGTTCGGTGATCACCTCTTCCTCGGGCCGCCCCTTGATCCGGAGGCCGTGATCGGCGCCGTCGAGCACGTGGAGCGTGGCGGTCGGCAGCTCATCGACAGTTTCCCGCAGCAGATTCATCCTTGCGAATGCGTCCTGGGAGCCCTGGAGGAAGAGCATCGGCACCGAGATCCCCTTCAAATGTGCGGCGCGCAGGCGTTGGGGTTGACCAGGGGGATGCAGAGGATAACTGAGGAAGACGAGGCCCTCCGCCGCAAAGCCGTCGGCGAGCAGGTGAGAGGCAATGCGGCCGCCCATCGAGCGTCCGCCGAGAAACAGGGCCGCGGCCCGAGACCGTACCTCCTCTGCGACCGCCCGAAAGCAGGCCTCCAATCGCGTCGGCGGATCGGGGATCTTCCGTCTGGCTTCCGCATAAGGGAAGTTGAATCGGACCGCTCCGACCCCCCGGGCCGCAAGCGCTTCGGCATAGTGCACCAGTCCCGGCGTGTGGAGGTTGCCTCCGGCGCCGTGAGCCAGTAAGACGTAGGTCTTCCCCTGGTGTGGATGATGCCAGACGCCGGAGACCGTGCCGCCGGCCAACTCGAAGGTGACCTTCTCAGTCACGCCCCCGATGCTTCGTGCGCTGGTTTTCCTTTCCCTGTGGATTGCGCTCCCTGCCGGCCCGTGCTAGCATGGTGGCTGCGGTTCGAGATCTGACAAAGGAGGGATGGTTGATGTCGGTCAGGGTCACCAGGATCCGGGCATCGAGTCCATTCCCTCGTGTGAGGTCTCGCGCCGGCTAAACCGGACCGACGTGTTCTCGTGCGCGGCTGTGGGCTCGACGCCCGCAGCCGTTTTTGTTTTCCACTTCGATGTGTGGAGGACAGCCGTGGACACGTTTACCGGAATAGTCATCCGCACCGACGGACCGCAGGTCACGGTGCGCGACGAGCTGGGCCGCGACTGGCGTTGCGTGCTCCGCGGCCGGCTCCGGCAGGAACTGACGGGCACGACGAGTCCGATCGCGGTGGGCGATCGCGTGGAGGTGGATCGGGTCGCCGCCGATCTGGGCGCGGTCAGGAAGATCCAGCCACGCCGCTCGCAATTGGTGCGGCGCGCACCCAGTGACAAATCCGCGCCCGAGCAGGTACTCGCCAGCAACCTCGATCTTGCGGTCATCGTGGTGCCGTGTCCACTGCGGCCGACGGTGATCGACCGCTACATTGCGCTCGCCCAGCGAGGCCATTGTCAGGCGTTCGTGTGCGGGAACAAGGTGGACCTGGTGGTCCGCGCGGTCGCTGAAGAAGTGCTTGCACCATACCGCCTTGCGGCGATCCCTGTGGCGCTGACCAGTGCCCTCACCGGTGAAGGCATTGAGACGCTGCGCGCGGCGATCCATGGGAAGCTGGTAGCTTTCGTCGGACCGTCAGGGGCGGGGAAGTCCAGCCTGCTCAACACGCTCGACCCTTTGCTGGGACTCCGCGTGGGCTCGTTGACCTCCGCGGGGAAGGGCAGCCACACGACCAACTGGGCCTCCTTGTACCAGGTGGACGGGGCGCTCGTGGTGGACACGCCGGGGCTGCGTCAGATCGGGTTCGTCGAGAATGAAGGCCTCGACGCGGCCGACGACCTGTTTCCGGAGATCACAGCGCTGGGCGGAGGGTGTCACTTCCGGGATTGCTCCCACACACACGAGCCTAAGTGCGCGGTCAAGGCCGCGCTGGAGGCGGGGGATATCGACGAGACATTGTACCGCCGGTATGCGCGGCTCGCCCGGAGCGGGCGTCTGTAGGCGATGCGGAATCGCACGTCGTAATATCCACCGACGGGCCGGGGAGGAGACGCCGATGGCCTTTGTGCGGACGGTGCCGGAGCGTGAGGCAACGGGGCAACTCAAAGAGATCTATGACGCGGACGTCGCCGCGATGGGTTATGTGCCGAACTACACGAAGGCGGTCAGTCTGCGTCCTGCGATTCTTGGCGCCTACCGGAAGCTGGGCGCGGCGATCCGGAGCAGCATGGACCTCCGGCGTTACGAGCTCATCACAACTGCCGTTGCGGCTCACCTCCGCTGCACCTACTGAACTCTGATACACGGAGCGGTGCTCCGTTCGAAGTTCTACTCGGCCGACCAGGTGGAAGCAATCGTCCAAGACTACCGCACTGCGGGTCTGTCAGAACAGGAAGTCGCCCTGATCGATTTTGCTATCAAGATGACGGACCACGCGTACAAAATCTCGCCGCGGGATGTCGACCGACTCCGCGGGTTAGGGCTCTCTGACGAAGAGATCGTTGATGTCGCCGCAACCGCGGCGCAGCGGAACTTCTTCAGCAAGCTGGTGGACGCGTTGGGTGGGGAGCCCGAAGAAGCCTTGCGGCGCTAGGCGGCCGCGGCGCGGATTGAATCCTCCAGAATCTCCACGATCCGATCCACCTGGTCGTTCGTGACGATCAGCGGGGGCGCCAGGCAGATCGTGTCGCCGATGGGGTGGTCCCCTGTCTGGCCGCCGCGGATGCGTGTGATGAGCCCGCGGGACCTGGCCTCCGCGATCACCCGGGCTCCCAATCCGATCGCCGGCGTCTTGGCCCGCTTGTCCTCGACGAGCTCGACACCGGCCATCAATCCCAGGCCCCGCACGTCGCCGACCTGCGGCAGGTCGCGCAGCGACCCCAGCCCTGCCAGGAGTCGGTCGCCCATCATACGGGCCCGATCGACAAGACCCTCCGTCTCGAAGATGTCGAGGTTCGCGAGGCCCACCGCGCAACACGTCGGATGACCGGAATACGTCGCGGCGTGCATGAACCGCTCCGCAGGAGGCGCCTCCTGAATCGTCTGATGGATCTCGCGTGAGACCATGACCCCCCCGAGCGGCAGGTATGCGCTCGTCACACCTTTCGCGAACGTCACGATGTCCGGCCGCACGTTCCAGTGCTCGAGCCCGAACCACTTGCCCGTGCGTCCGAAACCGGTAATGATCTCGTCCGCGATCAGCAGCACCTGGTTCCGGTCACAGATCTCGCGGACCTTCGGGAAGTAGTCGGGTGTCGGCGGGATGACGCCGCCCGCGCCGATGACCGGTTCGGCGATGACGGCCCCGACGGTGTCCGGCCCCTCACGGCGGATGGCGTCCTCCACCGCCTCCGCCATCGATCCGGAGTGGCGATAGGGGTAGGAGGGGGTAACATGGATGAATCCGGGCACGACCGGCTGGAACATCTGGTGAAAGGCCGGAATGCCAGTCGCGCTCATCGCCGCCAGGGTCACGCCATGGTAGGCATGCCATCGGGCGATGACCTTCGTCTTTGACGGCCTCCCCTGGCGGCGCCAGAAGTACCGGGCGACCTTGAACGCGGTCTCGTTGGCCTCCGCGCCGCCCGTCGTGAAGTAGACCCCGCTCAGGTTCGGATAGG
Organism: Armatimonadota bacterium; assembly: GCA_020028535.1. Classification (GTDB taxonomy): domain Bacteria; phylum Sysuimicrobiota; class Sysuimicrobiia; order Sysuimicrobiales; family Kaftiobacteriaceae; genus Kaftiobacterium. The sequence goes on from JAIBHM010000127.1 coordinate 3,631, forward strand.
CCAGGCGGAGCAGCCGGTCCGCCAGCCGCACGGCCGGCTCGTTCGTGAAACCCGCGTAGGCGGTGGCGTAGGCCAGCCGCCGCATCTGAACGGCCGCAGCTTCGGCGAGCTCGCGACGTCCGTGTCCCGCGTGCACATTCCAGAGGCAGGCCAGCCCATCAAGGTACTCCTTCCCGTCGATGTCTCGCAGCACGGCGCCTTTGCCTTCGGTGAAGACGATGGGGGCGGCCTGATCGGCGGCCGAGTGGACAGGATGGATGAGGTGACTCTGATCCAGACGGATAAGGGACATGGGGTATGACTTGGGGTAAATATGTATGCTCTCCTGCTGTCATCCTGGATTTCGGGAGGAAAATTCGTGCTCACCGTCGCCGACGTCATGACCCGCCGGCCCGTCCTGACCGGACCCGACGCCCCGGTCACAGAAGCCCTTGCGGCCATGCGCGACCGCGGCATCAGCAGCGTCCTGGTCTCCCCGCCGGCGGGGACGATCAAGTACGGCATCCTGACCATGCGGGACGTCATCGGCAAGATCGTGAAGTTCAGCCTTGATCCCGACGCGGTGAAGGTGGGCGAAATTACCTCCTGGCGCCTCTTCACGGCCAGCCCCTCCTGGACGCTGCGTGAAGCGGCGCACCACATGGCGCAGGCCCGCGTGCGCCGGCTGCCGGTGGTTCAGGACCTGAACCTGGTCGGACTGGTGAGCGATACCGATCTGTTCACTGGATTGGCCCTCCAGCACGAATGGGAGCACGCCCGCGCCGTACGGAAGGAACGCGCCGCCCGGCGCACCGCACAGACCGGCGCCGCCGCTTCCGTGCGTGACGTGATGTCCTCGCCTGCCATCACCATCCGGGGAGACGCCACCGTTGGGGAGGCGGTCGAGAAGATGGCGGGGGCGGGGATCTCCAGCCTCCTGATCCCGGCCGACGGCGAGCCTGTCGCCGGCATCATCACCAAGCGCGACGTCATCGTGAAGGTGCTGGCCTCCGGTCAAGATCCCGCCGCCGTGACGGTTGAGGCGACGATGTCGTCTCCGGTCGTGACCATCGGCCCCGAAGCCACAATCGAGGAGTGCTCCTCTCGCATGTCCGCAGAGGACGTGCGGCGTTTCCCCGTTCAGGACGGTGACCGGATCGTTGGGATCATCAGCGACAGCGATATCCTCGCCGCGGTCGCCGGCCATCGCTGGTGGGGACAGCCCGGCCGCAGGTGGCCGGCCTCACAGATCGTCGCGGACGTCATGCAGCCGGTTCCGCCCGATCATGACCTCGACGTAACGAACGGCGTTCTTCCCGAACTGTCGGTATGGGAATGTGCGGCACGGCTTGCCCACGCGCCGGCCCGGCGGCTGCCGGTTGTCCAGGAGGGCCGCACCATCGGCGTGGTCAGCGAGGCCGATATCCTGCACGCGTTGGAGGAACGCGGCGGGGCCGACTAGCAGGGGAAGGACGCTAGCCCCGAAGCACGAGACCTGCGACCGCCCCGGCCGCCACCAGCCACGCCGAGTTGATCCCGGCGCGCACAAGCGCCACAGCGCTGGCAAGGGCGATCGCGATCGTCCAGACATCGACGAGTGCCGCCCCAGCCAGCTGCACAGTGACTCCCGCCATCAGCGCGAGAGATGCCGCGTTCACTCCGTCAAGAAGCGCCCCGGTGACCGGTGAGCGCCGAAGCCGTGGGATGAACGGGTGGCTGGCCGCAACGAAGGCGAACGCCGGAAGGAAGATCCCGGCAGTCGCGAGGAGCGCGCCGGGGAGCCCCCCAAGCAGATACCCGATGAAGGTCGCGGTTGTGAAGACCGGTCCAGGAGTAACCTGACCGATGGCCACCGCGTCGAGCAACTGGCGGTCGGTAAGCCATCCGAGGCGCACGACGAAGTCCGACCGCAGGAACGCCAGCAGCACATATCCGCT
>JAIBHM010000128.1 GCA_020028535.1 Armatimonadota bacterium
CCTTCGCTTCGGGGAAGCGGCGCGTTTGCAGCAGGCAGTGTCCGAGCAGATAGGCGGCGCGTGCGCCGGTTGGCGTCGCCTCCTCCGCAAGACGCGTCAAGTCGTCGAGGCGGGGGGCGCAGCTACCCCGCCCAAGCGCTTCCACCGCGAACGCGAGCTCGCGCGGGGGGGCCGGCGGCGTGGCGCCAGCCGCAAGGGCCAGGGCGAGAGGAAGGGCAACGAGCCAGGCGATGTAACGCATCCAACGGGTTCCTACCCTCATTCAGTAACTCTCACGCATCAGATTGAGCAGCGCCTCGCGCACGCGGGCGGTCAGCGCATCCGCATCTTCCGTATTCTCCGCCGACAACGGTTCGCCGATACGAACGGCAACGCGGGATGGTCGGGGCCAGCGGGCACCGAGCGGCCACATGCGGTTGACCCCCATCAATGCCACCGGGACCACCGGGACGCCTGCCCGCAACGCCACAAATGCCGCCCCGGGATGGAATGGTCCGAACTCCTCACCCTGGACGACGCGTCCCTCGGGAAAGATGACCAGCACGTCGCCGCGGCCCAGGCGGGCGATACACGCTTTCACACTGCCGACGTCGCCGAGGCCCCGGCGGACGAACACGGGATCGAACCACCGGATGATACGGAACAGCAGCGGGAAGCGTTCCAACTCCCGCGCTGCCAGAAACGTGAGCCGGATCGGCAGTGATCCTCCCAGCACCACGGCGTCGATCTCGCTGCCGTGATTCGGGACGAGGAGGTAGGGCGGCACCGGCAGGTGCTCCAGCCCCATGACGCGCAGTCCCCACCCCGCGCGCAACAGCCAGTACACGACGGTGCGCACCAGCCGCAGGCCCAGCCCCCCGCGGGGCCCCGCGTTCACTACGGCGTGGTGCGCTCGAGGAGGACGACGCACTCCACGTGGTACGTCTGCGGGAAGAGGTCGACCGGCTGCACGGCCCGCACCTCGTAGCCCGCCGGGGTGAGCGCTCGCAGGTCCGGGGCGAGCGTCGTCGGGTTGCATGAGATGTACATGACACGCCGGGGCCGAACCAGGCCGATCGCGCGCATCACCTGCGCCCCGGCGCCGGCCCGCGGCGGATCCAGCATGAGAAGATCAGGATCATCGCCGGGGGCGAGGACATGCTCGAACCTGCGGACGTCGGCCGTGTGGAAGGTCGCGTTCTCGATGCCGTTCAGCACCGCGTTCTCCCTGGCGGCTTCCACGGAGGCCGGCACCACTTCAACCCCTGTGATCCTGGCGGCACGGGACGCGAGCGCCAGCGCGAAGGTCCCAACTCCGCAGTAGAGATCCAGAACGTGTTCCGAGCCGCCCAGGTCTGCGAACTCACGGACGGTATCGATCATGCGCTCTGCCTGGACGGTATTCGTCTGGAAAAAGGTGAGCAGGCCGAGCTTGAACGTCAGGTCGCGCAGCCGCTCAAAGATGTGCGACCGGCCGTGCAGCACGCGCACGTCGTGCACCTCGACGGCGTCGCCTTTAGATGGATTGATCGCCCAGAGGAACCCGGTCAGATCGGGGAAGCGCTCCGCAAGCACCCGCGCAAGCTCCGCCGCGTGTGGAAACGGTGCGGCGGCGGTGACGAGAGCAATGAGGAGCTCTCCCGTCGATTTGCCTTCCCGGATCACCAGGTGTCGCAGCAGGCCCTCGTGTGTCCGCGGATCGTAGCATGCGATGTCCCGTGGCAGGATGAAGTCGCGGACGGTGTTGATGATCTCTGCCGTTCGAGGCGACTGCAGGAAGCACGTTCGCAGGTCGACGATATCGTCCCACCGGCCCCGGCGGTGGAGCCCCAACCGCCCCACAGGCTGGAACGAGAACTCCATCTTGTTCCGGTAGTACCAGGGATCATCGAGCCCGATGACCGGGCGGACCGCGACCCCCTCCAATCCGCCCAGGTCGCGGAGGCTTTCTTCGATGATGGCCTGCTTAGCGCGCAGCTGCGCGGCGTAGTCCAGGTGCTGCCAGAGACAGCCACCGCACGGACCGAAGTGCGGGCACCGCGGCACAGTGCGATCCGGGGAGGGCTCATCGATGCCGACAGGTTCGCCTTCGGCAGACGTCTTCTTGACCTTCACGAGGCGGGCCCGCAGGAGATCCCCCGGCGCCGCGTCTGCGACGAAGACCGTGAACCCGTTCACCCGGCCCACGCCGCGGCCGCCGTAACTCATCCGGTCGATCCGGACCGCGACTTCGTCCGATGGTCGCAGGTGCACGGAGCTATTGTACACCGAAGCCGCCGAGCCCCCGGCAGCGATAACGGCTCAGTACAACGAACTCTACTGCGAGGCGGCGAGGTGGAGGGTCTATGCATACTTATCGCGCGATACTCACGAAACGCGATATCCGTACATTTGCAGATAAAGCGATTCCCGACGACGTCCTGCGAAAGATCCTCAACGCCGGGCGGATGAGCGGCAGCAGCCGGAACAGCCAGCCCTGGCATTTCGTCGTGGTCCGGGACCGCGCACGCCTGAAGACACTGTCGGGATTCGGCCGGTTCGCGCAGCACGTCGCGACTGCCGCCGCAGCGGTCTGCGTCGTTCTCGACTCGCCGCGGGCGGCCTTCGACGGCGGCAGGTGCGCGCAGAACATCATGCTGGCGGCCTGGAACTTCGGCATCGGCTCGTGCCCTGCCAGCATGCACCGTCACGACGAGGCCCGTGCGTTCCTGGGCGCCCCGGACACGCACGCCGTAATTACGGTGATCTCGTTAGGGTATCCCCACCCGAAGGGTCGGGGCGCCGTCGAACGCACCGCGCTGCGCATCCTCGCCGGACGCGGGAGGCGTCCATTGGCGTCCCTGGTGTCCTGGGAACTCTACGGAGCGGGCTCTCCGGGAATATAATCTGAACGGATCCATGGGCACTCTTCGGACGATTGCCGTCATCTTCACGCTGGCAACTCTGGCCGCTATCGGCGGTCCGGCGGCCGCGCAGGCTCCTTCCGTCGACGCGCTGCTGGCGCGCCTCTTCGGCTCAGAAGACAAGACGCCCTACGAGCTCACCGCGGACTTCTCGGGCACACTCACGCTCATCGTGCGCGGCGGGAGATTCACCGCGGTTGCGGCGGGGTCGTTTCACGAAGTGAGGAAATCGGACGGCGTCAAACGCCGCAAGGTGAACATCACGCGGCTCGACCTCCCGGTGCTGCTCCGCCCCTTCAGGGGAACCCTCCGGCGGGTGATCGAAGAGAAGGTCGAGACGCAATCCGAGTCGCCCGAAACGTTTCACGAGCACGACATCTTCGTGCATGGCGAACTGCCCGGCAAGCGGTACCTGCTGATCGGAGTGCAGAAGCACATCGTCGACGAAGCGATCGATCGGTACGGCAAGCCGGAGCACAAGAAGGACACCGCCACACGCCGCCGCATCGCCCACTGGCTGTACACGTCCCCCTCGATGCGCGAAATGCTGGTGCGAAGCGGCCCACCCTACGCCCTGCAGGCCGTGCTGGATGAAGGCGGGACGTTATACGAGCTCACGCTATTCTACAATTGGGGCGAGGTCGGGACACGGATCGTCTACATCATCGCCAACGGCCAGCCGGTGTGGCAGCAGGTGTCCGCCGATGCGAACAGCGAGTTGTCGGGGTTCGGCCGCGTGGACGGCAAACTGCTCCTCAACTTCACCAATCACTGCGTGAACTGCAAGAAGTGAGCGCCTCAGATTTCTAATACGGCTGCCCCGTTCACCTCCCCCTGTTTCAACTTCGCCAGCGCGGCGTTGGCGTCGGGCAGGGACCATACCTCTGTTGCCACACGCAGCGGGATTTCCGCCGCCAGATTCAGGAACTCGCGCCCGTCCCGGCGTGTGCTGTTGCTGACGGTGCGGATCGTGCGTTCCCAATACAGCAGGCCGTAGTCGAACGCGGGAATCCCGTCGAGGTGAACCGCATTGATGGCGAGCGTCCCGCCGCGGCGCAGGTGGGCGAGCGCATCCACGACGACGCGGCCGGAGGGCGCGAAGACGACGGCATTGTCGAGCTCTCGTGGAGCCGCCTCCTGCGAGCCGCCCACCCAGGTGGCGCCGAGATCGGCCGCAAGACGGCGGTGGCCCGGACTCCGCGTGAAGACGTAGACTTCGCACCCCCAGTGGCGCGCCACCTGGAGGGCGAGGTGCGCTGAGGCACCGAATCCGAAGAGGCCGACCCGGCTGCCGGGGGTGACCTCCGCCAGCCGCAGAGACCGGTAGCCGATGATCCCGGCGCACAGCAACGGGGCGGCTTCGCGCGGGCTGAAACGGTCGGGGATCGCGTACACGTAGGCAGCGGGGGCGACGAGGTATCCCGCATATCCGCCATCGACGTCGTAGCCGGTGAAGAGTGCATCCGGGCAGAGGTTCTCCAGCCCACGCCGGCAGAACGCACAGGCGCCGCAGGAACGGTGCAGCCAGGCCACACCGACGCGTGCCCCGGTTCTGATGCGCTCCGCCCCGGACCCGCCGCGCTCCACGATGCCCACCACCTGGTGTCCGGGAATCACGGGAAGCTTCTTCGGCGGAAGTTCGCCTTCGATGATATGCAGATCGGTGTGACAGACCGCGCATGCCTCGACGCGGATCAGGACACGATCAGTGTCAGGTTCCGGGACGGGCACGTCATCGAAGACGAGTGGACCCTGCGCGATGGGCGCGGGACGGTGCAACCGCATCGCATGCATGGCGGGTGATTCGTCGGCCCGCTCCCTCTAACCCTCGCCGGTCAAGGTTCACGGCAAGCCAAGCGCGAACACACTCTTGGTGATTCGCGCTCTCGCCGCCCTCCTTTCACCGATCCTCATCCTCGCTGCCTGCAGCCGTCCCCCTGCCCCTGCGACATTGACCGAGTATCGAGACGAATCGCGGGGGTTCTCCATCCGCCATCCTGCCGGATGGCAGCGGGCTTCGGGGCCATCCGATGCCGAGGTACGGGTAGTTCCGCCCGGCAGTCCGGAGGGGGGCGGAGAGTTCATCACCGTCTTCAGCGTGAAGGCGCCAAGCGGCAACACCGAACCTGAGATCCGCCGGCAGGTGTTCGCGTTGCTGCCGATTCATGGCGTGTCCGGTTTTCAGCAGGATGCCCGTACCACGGCGGACATCCTCTGGTTCAGATTCGAAGTGACGGGGAGCAGCGGCGGGACCGAGTGGGCGTCGGTGGGCGTAGTGGCCGCGGGTAAGGCCCGCATGCAGGTCGCAGTGTGCGCCAAGCCGTTGCGGCAGTGGCGGCAGGGTCAGCGGCAATGTGACGAAGTGATCCGCAGCTTCCGGCCCGGGGACCTGAGCGTGGAGTAGAGTTCAGCCCACCTTGGCGGGGTAGCGCTTCAGGGCTTCGCGTACCCGGCGCAGGGCCTCACTGATGTTCTCGACGCTGTTGGCGTACGAAAAGCGTAGATACCCCTGCCCGTGCTCGCCGAAGGCCGTGCCGGACAGGCACGCCACCCCGGCCTCATTGAGCAGGTAGTCGGCGAGACGCTTGCTGTGCTCGTCGATCCGCCTGAC
>JAIBHM010000025.1 GCA_020028535.1 Armatimonadota bacterium
GTAAGGATACAGGTCAGGGTCACCAGCCGGACGGAATTGTTCATGCCGGCACCCCACACTTCGCACAATAGCCGAGCAACTCCAGACGGTGCGCGGTCACCGTGAATCCGTGGCGCCGGCCGGCGCGCTTGGACTCCAGGTGACACTCATCGAGGCGCTGCACACTCCCGCAGGACAGGCACACCAGATGATGGTGGTGGCCGTGTTCCTGGCCAAGCTCGTAGCGAGTCCGGTCATCCCCGAGGACCACCCGCTGCGCCACGCCTTCTCCGACGAGCGCTTCGAGCGTCCGGTACACGGTGACGAGGCCCACCCGCGGATGGATCCGTCGCGCCCGTGCGTGAATCGCTTCCACATCCTGGGCACAGCCCAGCCTGGCCAGCGCCTGCAGCACAGCGCGCCGTTGCGCCGTTACGCGCCGGCCCGCCGACCGCAGCTGATCGAGCATGTCGTCTACCCGCCCCGGCATCGCCAGCCCTCCTGAAAATGAAAATCGTTTTCAATATGCCCGAGTGCCTTACAGGCTAGACACAGGGTGCGGGGATGTCAAGACTCAGATGAGGCTTGGGTGAGGCAGGCGCGGCTCGAGCGCCGGGCGGGCGGCGATCAGGCGGGGCCGAAGTCCGCCCTCCGGCCGTCCTGGTTGCGGATGCGCTCTTCTTCCTGCTTCTGGTCCCGGTCCTCGTCCTGCTTGCGCTTCTTGCGATTCGCCCACTTGTGGTGCGCCGTGAACCATTCCGCGAGCGAGGGGATCGGGCGGCGGGCTTCAACATATTCCGGCTCGGGCAGGCCCTTCCAGTCGTCCGGGGGGTTCGCCCGCGCGGCCACACGCATGAACCCCGCCCAGATGCCTGCGGGGATGGTGCCGCCGACGACCCGCCGCATGGGTGCGTTGTCGTCATTGCCCACCCACACCGCGGTGGAGAGGTACGGGGTGAAACCGATGAACCAGGCGTTCCGGTGGTCATCGCTCGTGCCGGTCTTCCCGGCCGCCGGCCGGCCGATGCTTGCCCGGCGTCCCGTGCCACGCTCCACCACGCCCTTCATCAAATCGATCATCTGGGCGGCCACGCTTTCGTCGAGCGCGAGATCGCGCTTCGGCCGGTTCTCCTCGAGCACGCGGCCGTGGCGGTCTACGACCTTCGTCACCATGATCGGCTGCGCGTGGATCCCCTTGGTGGCCAGCGTCCCATACGCCGACGCCATTTCCAGCGGCGTCACCTCGGAGGAGCCAAGCGCCAGCGAGAGGTTCGGCGTCAGGGGGCTGTGGATCCCCATCCGCCGCGCATACGAGATGACGCGCTGCGGCCCGATGTCGTCCAGGGTGCGAATGGCCGGGATGTTGATGGACTGCTCGAGGGCCTGCCGCATCGTGACAAACCCGCGGAACTTCTTATCGTAGTTCTTGGGTTCCCAGATCTTCCGGCTGCCGTCCCGGTACCGGATCGGCGCGTCCAGAATGCGTCTCGTCGGCCGCCAGCCATTCGCCACGGCGGCCGTATAGATGAAAGGTTTGAAGGCAGAGCCCGCTTGCCGTTGGGCCTGCCAGGCACGGTTATAAGGGCTCCGTTCAAAATCGTAGCCCCCGACAAGCGCGCGGATGTACCCGGTGTGGGGATTCAGCGCCACCACCGCTCCCTGGGTGACATTGAGGCGGGCGCGCTTCGCGCCCTCCAACCCAATGCGCAGCGCCCGCTCGGCCGCTTCCTGCATGCGGAGATCCAGGGTGGTATAGACCTGCAGACCGCCGGTGTAGACCAGATCCTCACCGTACCGTTCGATCAAGTACTGGAGTACCGTCGACGAGAAGTACCCCGCGCGCATCCTCACGAAGCCGGCGTTGCGCGGCGGGGCCAGGCGCAGCGGCATGTCGGCCGCGCGCTGTGCGGCTTCCTCGCTGACAAATCCGAGCTGGATCATGCGCCGGAGCACGATGCGCTGCATCTGGGAGGCAAGGCCAATCTGGCGGTAGGGGTTATGGGTGGAGGGGGCGCGGATCAACCCCGCCAGCAGCGCGCTTTCCGACAGCGTCAGGGCTCCTACGGGTTTACCGAAGTACACGCGAGCCGCCATCTCGATCCCGTAGGCGCCCTGGCCAAAGTAGACCTGGTTGAGGTAACGCTCCAGGATCTCGTCCTTGGTGAGCCGGCGTTCGAGTTCGAGGGCCAGCAGCATCTCGGCGATCTTGCGGGTCACGCTGCGGCGGCGGCTGAGGTAGAGACTGCGGGCAAGTTGTTGGGTGATGGTGCTGCCGCCCTCGCGCATCTCCGCCGCACGCAGGTTCCGCCACACCGCTCGCATCGTGGCGCGGAGGTCGACGCCCGGATGAAGGTAGAAGCGGTCGTCCTCGATCGCGAGGACGGCGCGCCGTGTCAGATCGGGAATCTCATCCAGGGAAACGTACTGGCGGTTCTCCCGATAGAAACTGGCGATGAGCTCCCCGCCTCCCGCGTAGACACGGGTCGCCTCCCAGAGCCCCCCGTACACGCGATTCGGGTCGGAGAGATAGGCCGCTGCGCCTCCCGCCACCCCGGCGGCGACGGCCGCTACGGACACGGCGACCAGCATCGCGGCGAGGGGCGCGAGGTAAGGCGAGCGTCGACGAACGGTGCTGTCCGAGGTCTGCTCCACGGCCATCATGGAACAGAGTTTTCCCCGCGGGGTATGACGTCAAGCGACTTCGATACCGTTGCCTCCGCGCTGCTTCACGCGGTACATCGCGTGGTCGGCCGCCTCGATGAGGTCGCGCGATGTCTCCCCGTCGTCCGGGTAGACGGCCAGCCCCGCGCTCAGCGTGAGGTGAAACCCACGCAGCAGCGTGAACTCCTCGATGTCCCGGCGGATGCGGTCGCCCACCCGCCGGCCCTCATCGAGCGACGTGTAGGGCATCACCACAACGAACTCGTCGCCTCCAAACCGTGCCAGCAGGTCGCTCGCACGGCAGGAGGCGCCCAGCGTCGCGGCGACTCTGCGCAGCGCCTCGTCGCCGGCCAGATGGCCGAAACGGTCGTTGATCGTCTTGAAGCGGTCGATTTCCAGCACCAGCACCGCGCAGGGATTGCCGTACCGCGCCGCCCGCGCGACCTCGCGGTCCAGCGCCTGCCGTAATGCCCGGCGGTTGGCCAGCCCGGTCAGGGGGTCGGTCTGCGCGAGACGAAAGATCTCGCCCGCCTGACGGCGCAGGACCCCGGCCACGACGGCGACCAGGTAGAACATCCCGATGTAACTCACGAGGTAGACGCGGATCAGCAGCGGGGACGGCTCGCCGATGAGGGCAATGCCGACTCCCATCTGCATCAGCCCGAGCACGCCGACCAGGAAGAGACTGCAGAGTGTGGCAGTGGCGAGCGCCCAGCGATTTCCCCACAGGATTCCATAGACGGCAATAGCGATCGCATAGACCCAAACGAACGGACTCTGCACGCCGCCTGAGAACGCCACCCACACCGTGAGCATGAGCAGGCCGAGGTTGAGGTGCGCGGCCGGCATCCAGGGCGTAAACACACCCAACCCCAACAACCGTTCCTGCCTCCAGGTTGCGCCGAGCATCACCAGCCCCTGGAATGTGATGAGCCAGAGCGGAATCGCTACGCCAAGGAGCCTGGCCACGGCTGACATCAGCACCACAGCGGGTGCGATGACGTACGTCAGGCGGAGCACGGCGCGATGGGCAACAATCGGATTCTCCGGCGCGGCGAACCAAGCGTCGAGTGAGAAACGAGTCGAGGCGGGTGTGTCCTGATCGGCGGCGGGCGATGTCTCGCGGGCCGGTTTGGTCATCCGGAGCTCCAGGGGGTTGAGTTCGGATGTGTCCATGAATGAGACTATTTACCCCTCGCGACCGGCTCTCAAACCCTCAAATAACCACCTACCCAAAACCTCAGGGCGGGAGGAGGAGAATCTTCCCAAGGGCTTCGCGTCCCTGCAGGCGGGCGTGGGCAGCAGAAGCCTCGGCGAGCGGCAATGTGCGATCGATGCGAATTCGGAGCGTGCCGTCCCTCACCCATGACAACACGTCACCTGCGCGATCCAGCAATTCACCGCGGGTGTGCGTGTAATGATGCAGCGACGGGCGGGTCACGAAGAGTGAGCCTTTCGCGTTCAGCACGCGCAGGTCAATCGGCGGCACAGGACCGCTGGCCTGCCCGTAGAGCACCATCGTCCCCCGCAGCGCCAGACAGTTGAGCCCGCGGTCGAAGGTGTCCTTGCCCACTGAGTCATACACGACTTGGACACCCGCGGTCTCCGTGATCCGCTTTACGACCTCCTCGAAATTCTCACGCATGTACATGATCACATCATCGGCGCCGGCCTCGCGGGCGATCCCAGCCTTCTCCTCGCTCGACACCGTGGCGATGACCCGTGCGCCACGCTGCTTGGCCATCTGTACGAGCAGCGCCCCCACGCCGCCGGCGGCCGCATGCACGAGCGCGAACGTCCCCTGTCGCACTGGATAGGTGGAGTGCGTGAGGTAGTGTGCCGTCATCCCCTGCAGCATTGCCGCGGCCGCCACGGTGAAGTCAAGCTCGTGAGGAATGGGCACAAGCCGCCAGGCGGGGGCAGCGATGTACTCCGCGTAACTTCCCAGCACGTTCGTGTAGGCGACGCGATCGCCGCGCTTCACTTCGGAGGAGCCGGGCGCCACATCCTCGACCACCCCTGCTCCCTCGCTGCCGGGGACGAACGGCAACGGCATTGGATACAAGCCGCTGCGCTGGTAGATGTCGATGAAATTGACGCCGATGGCCTTGAGGCGTATCAGCGCTTCGCCCTCGCGCAGCTTCGGAACCGGGACATCCTCGTACCGGAGGACTTCAGGCCCTCCGGTCTCGTGGATCCGGATCGCTTTCACGCCTCCAACCTCCTGTCCTTGGCACTCCTGTCCCCGGCAACGCCGGCGAGATGGAGGATGGCCTCAGGGTCGTAGGCGTCCGGGGCAGCCGTAAGCGGCGGCCGCACCAGACCCATCGGCACGCCGTGGCGCGCCTGGGCCAGGAGCTTGAGCACCGCAGGTGCGGCGTATTCCTTCGTTTTCGCCCGCACCTCTTGCAGCAGCGCGGCCAACGGGCGGCCTTGCTCCTCGTTGCCCCGTTGCGCCAGGCTGTAGATCTCGAGAATGCGTTCGGGGATGACGTTGGCCAGAGCGGAGATCAGCCCCTGTGCGCCCCCGGTCAGCCGCCCCCAGAGATGATCCTCGGTGCCCACCAGGACGCGCTTCCCTGCGGCCAGGAGTGTCTCAGCATACCCGGGTTCTCCCCCCGAGTCTTTCACGCCCCAGACCGGAAGATCGATGATGACCTGAACCGGAATGGGGACGGCATACTTCGGAATGTGATAGAGAATGACCGGCATTCGCGCCGTTTCCAGCACGGGTTCGATGAACCGGCGGAGGCCGTCCGCGCTGAGCGGTTTGAAATAATAGGGTGGCAGCACGACAACCGCTGCCGCGGGAAGTTCCGAAGCCGCCCGCACCAGCTCGAGCGTGTCCGGCAGATTGCCCTGCATCACGGCGGGCAAGACCTGACAGGTCAGGCGCCGCGCGAACAGAGCTTCCAGGACGCGACGTTTCTCCGGAAGGGCCACAGACGGGCCTTCTCCATTTGTTCCGAAGGGAACAATTCCGTGAACGCCGCGCGCAGCGAGCCACTCCGCGTGCGCGATGTACGCGGCGAGATCGATCTCGCCCGAGGCCGCAAACGGCGTCAGGTTGGCGACATACACCCCGCGGATGTCGGACGGCATCCCTGCTCCCTTCGGTCGCATCAACCGGACTCCTGGCCGCCCGATATTCACTGTAGTTTCCCTCAACACGGAGGTGGCAAAATCAGACTGCCGGGGGAACCGCGGCAGCACCACCTGCGTTCTTATGGCTAAAACCTAAGTCAAAGCTGGCATGAAGATTGCTGTACCAACAGAGGTAGGAGACACGTAACGAGGAGGCAGCGATGGGTACGACGTGGCGTTGCCCGCGATGCAGCTCGGTAACGGTGATCGCCGCCAAGGCGGGGAGTGAAGTGATCGCCGTTTACGACCTCTGCGGTTCCCCAGACGAACCGAAGGGCACGCGAGTTCCGGTCCGCATGGAGCGGGTCGTCGAGCCCGCCGAGATGAAGACCGCGTCGGCTAACCGAGAACCCGCGCTGGCTCGCTAGTTCAGCCAAACCTCTGCAAAAAGTCCATCGGGCGGGGTTGCGTTCGCGGCCCCGCCCGTTCTGCATCCCCAGGGTCCCCCAACGGCTTTACTCGAGGCAGGGACTGCTATACGCTCGGATGCGTACGTATTAGGAAAGATCCGCGGCAGCGGCGAGGCAACTTGGGGCGTCTCTCGATTATTGTCATTACCTTTGCAAGCTTCCGTATCGATCCGTCACCGCGCAAACCGACGTCACCCTCGAGCGGATTGTGCTCGACCTGATCAACCGCGACCGCCAGGCTGCCGGCCTCCGCCCTCTCGTCGCGAGCATTCCGCTGCGCACCGTCGCCCGTGATCACGGCCGCGAGTTGTTCGCCCGCGGGATCCTCTCACATCAGGCGCGCGATGGGCGCAGTCCTCGAGAGCGATTCGACCGGGCCGGCATTCCGTTCAGGTTTGCTGGAGAGAATGTCGCGTATGCCGAGGACGTCCGCACCGCACACCCCGGCTGATGTCGCCGCGCGCAGCCCTGCGCGCGGCAGATGGTGGACCATCGAAAAGAACCCCCATGCGGTCGCGCTCGGCAGACGCGGTGGCCGCAAGGGCGGTCCCGCCAGGGCACGTAAACTATCCCCACGCAGAAGGCGGGCAATCGCCCGAACCGCCGCGCGTGCTCGCTGGCGGAGGCGCCAGGCTTAGAAGGCACTGCTCCGTCTCACTCGAACTGTCTTTCTGCATTCCCACCCCCAAGTCCGGCAGAGGAGGCAGTCCTCATGTCCAGGTCCGGCACGTTGGCAGTCGCGTCGCTCATCGCAATCGTGCTGTTGATCGGCGGCGGAGCATACGGCAGTCCGACCTTGCCCCCACCAATCAGGGTGAGCGGGTTTCAAACTCCGGAATCGGTTCTGCACGACCAGACCGCCGACGTCTACCTGGTATCCAACATCAACGGGAATCCTACGGCGGCCGATGACAATGGCTTCATTTCGCGTGTGGCGCCCAGCGGCCGGATCCTGGCGTTGAGGTGGATCGATGGCGGCTCGGCCTCGGTCACGCTGAACGCGCCGAAGGGCATGGCTATTGCCGGTGACACGCTATTCGTCACGGACATCACCGAAGTACGCATGTTTGACCGGCGCACGGGACGAGCCAAGGGATCGGTCGCGATCACCGGTTCGACATTTCTCAACGACGCCGCGGCGGGACCCAGCGGCACGGTCTATGTCACGGACAGCGGCCTGAATCCTGACTTCAGTCCATCCGGGACCGATGCCGTCTACCGGATCCGGAACGGGACGGTCTCCACCGTCGCCCGTGGCACGCACTTGAAGAATCCCAACGGCATTACCGTCCTGGGCAACGGCCGGCTGTTCGTGGTGACCTTTACCCAAACCGGCGAGACGTATGAACTCTTGCCGAGCGGCCAGCAGCAACACGTCCGGCGTCTTCCGAAGGGCCAGCTCGACGGGGTCGAGGTCGTGCAGGGTCTGGTCACCCTCGTGAGTAGTTGGGCTGCTTCGGCAGTGTATCGGGTGAGCGGCTCCAGCGTGCGCATCGTTGTCCCCAATGTGCAATCCCCGGCGGACATCGGCTACGACCGGAAGCGCAACCGCGTCCTCATCCCAATCTTCATGGGGAATCAGGTTGTCATTCAGCGGTTGAAGTAGACTAAGAGTTGCGTCTAAAGCCGTTCGGGCGGACCGGAGTAGCAGTCCCGGCCATCGGCCAGGGCACGTGGTACATGGAGCGGGATGGCCGCCCGAACGCTGTGGCCGCCCTGCGTGCCGGGCTCGATCTGGGCGTGTCCCACATCGATACCGCGGAGATGTATGGCTCCGGCCTCGTCGAGGAGATCGTCGGCGAGGCGATTGCCGGCCGACGTGAAAACGTGTTTCTGGTCTCGAAGGTCCTCCCCCAGCACGCCTCGTTTGAGGGAGTGCTTCGCGCCTGCGAGGGCAGCCTGGGTCGCCTGCGCACCGAGCATCTCGATGTGTACCTGCTGCACTGGCGTGGGTCGCATCCGCTGGAGCAGACGATCGGCGGGTTCGAGCGCCTCGTTCGCGATGGCAAGATCCGCTTCTGGGGCGTCAGCAACTTTGATGTGGAAGATCTCGAAGCAGCCCTGGCGATCGCGGGCGAGGGGAGGATGGCCTGCAACCAGGTGCTCTACCATCTTGAGGAGCGGGCGATCGAACACGAGGTCATCCCCTGGTGTAGGGAGCACGGCGTCGCAATCGTTGGCTACAGCCCGTTCGGGTCAGGTCGATTCCCTTCCGCGACGAGCGGTGGTGGTCGAGCGCTTGCGGAGATCGCCCGCGCCCGCCGCATCACGCCCCGGCAGGTGGCACTCGCCTTCCTCGTTCGGGAAGACACGGTATTCGCGATCCCAAAGTCCAGCAGCGTCGAGCACGTGCGAGAAAACGCCGCCGCCGGGGACGTAGAGCTCTCAGCTGAGGAAGTGGAGCAGATCGTGAACGCGTTCCCACTCGGCAGGCAGCCGCGAACCCTGCCGGCGCTCTAGGACCCGAACACAACTTGGTCCGAACCGAGTTGTGGGCTACCCGGATGTCAGCATTGAGATTAACGACGGCAAATTGTCCCAGCCGTACGCCACTTCGGGCAGGGTCACACCCGGCAATTCAACCGGCTGTTCTTTGAGAAACCGACCCCCCAGGACCTCGTAGAAGTGGCGAGCGCCGCGGTTGGCGGCCAGGACCCAGACGAGCATGGTTGAGATCTCGGCGGAGACGAGCGCTTTTCCAACCTGGTGGACCAGGAGCCGGCCGATCCCCTGCCCCTGCGACGTCTGGAGGACGTAGATCGCGTAGAGCTCTCCTTTGTATAGGGCATCCCCGGTCCGTTCCGGCCCACCCGATGCGAAGCCCACGATGCGGCCGGCATCTTCTGCCACGAACAGACTGCGGCCTCCCTCCCCCGACCTGCCCGCGGCCTCGCGCCACTGCTGCTCGCGTCGTTCGTAGGAAAGGTTCGCCAGGACGTCGTCAGTGATAACACCCCGATAGGTCGTGCGCCAGACATCGACATGTACGCGGGCGATACCCTGCGCATCGCCTGTGGTCGCCTGACGGATGATCATGGGATGGCCCATTCAGGTCACGAACAACTCGGTCCGGACCGAGTTGAGTGGTCAGGTCGACTGCCGCAGAGCACGCGATACCTCGATCCCTTCCGGCGTGGACACCGACATCATCCATGCCCCGGCGGATGACCAGAGACGCCGGTGCAGGACGTCTCCCGGAAGGCTCTGCTGAAGAAACTCGAGCTCATAGACCGCCGGCCGGCCTTGCGTGTCCACCCGAGCACCATGTAGGGCGTCTTCGAACAGGTCGAGGTATCCGGCCGTGCTCATGTGGCCGCGCGGATCTGCCTGATGCCCCGGGACGATGTAGTCTGCCACGGACGCGCCGGGAGGAACCTCACCCAGGTCCAGGCGCTCGACGCGGAATGGCGCGGCACGTCCCGGAAACGCGCGCTCCATCTCCGGCACGATACGCGCGGGCTGTCCATCGCGATCCGTGAAGATCCAATCCATCGTAATCTCGCCGACCGGATCTCCCGACCCGGCACGCATGATATTCCGCCGCCGAGCCCAGATGCGGCGGAAGCCGACTACTTCTGTCGTGACCGTGACCTCGACACCGTAGTGAACGGACCCCTGCAGATCGAGATGAACACGCCGGACCAGCCAGTACAGGCCGTGCTCGTCATACCATGAGAGCGGGAAGCCCTCCCGGGCGGAGTGGGCGAACGCGGTCTCGATTGTATACCGGAGCAACACCGGAGCCCGCACGGCGCCGTCTGCTGCGCATTCGTCGAATCGCACCCGAAAGGTCGAACTGTGGGGTCCCATAGTATAGTGTGAGCGATGCTGCTGGAATTCCGCGACCTCACTCTGCTGTTTGACGGCACGGCCGCCCTCACCCGCCTCACCGCCACCCTCCGGGGCGGAGTCATCGCTCTGCTGGGAGCAAACGGCTCGGGGAAGACGTCAGTCCTGAAGATTCTGGCGGGCATCACGGCGCCAACCTCGGGGGCGGCGGTGATCGATGGCGAGGAGGTCCGCGCCGGCCGGAAGTCATGGGTCTCCTATCTGCCGCAAGAAACGGGCTTCTTTCCATTCTTTCAGCATCCGACCCGAACACTGTCTCTCAGCATGCAGTTCCGAGGCATCCAGGATCCCGAAGCTCCACTGAATATCCTGGCCGCGCTGGGCCTGGAAGAGGAGGACCGCAGCGCCGAGGGATTTTCGGGAGGCATGAAGCAGAAACTCCGCATCGCGTCGGCGCTCGTCCACGCGCCACGGCTGTTGCTGCTCGACGAGCCGACCACAGGCCTCGATACACGGGAGCGGTTCCGCGTGCTGCGCTTGATCGAGCGTCTGCGGGGGCGTGTCTCAGTGGTGTTCTCCACGCATGATCCTCATGACGCGGCCGCCGTGGCCGACGCGGTTCTCATTCTCGGTCGTGGCCACGCGGTCGCTTCGGGAAATCCGGTTGACATCACGCGCGAAGCAGAAGGCGCGGTCTTCGAGATCACCGTCCCCGTGGACAGGCTGCCGGATGACGAAGGATATGAGATTGTCGAGGCGCACAGGGGTGATCAGGGCTATCGGCTGCGGATTCTCGGCACTCCCCCGCCCGGCGCGCGTCCCGTGGAGCCCACGCTGGAAGATGCCTACCTCCTGTTGACAGGACGCGACCTTCCGTGACAATCGTCAGGTAGGATTGGGCATGTTGCATGTGCACCGTTAAAAGGAGGCCCTCATGCGTGTCTTGCTGATCGCCACGATAGTGCTCGTGGTGGCGGCGACCGCCGCCGCTCAGCAGGCCCTCTCTCCTTTTGAGGACGTGCCACCCTGGCATTGGGCGTTCGATGCCGTCAGGAGCCTTGCCGAACGAGGCGTCGTCCAAGGCTTCCCCAAGAACCATCCCGAACTCGCCGGGAACGCGGTGACGCAAGTCTACGAGGCTTTTGCACACGCCACGCATACATCTGCGCGAGGGTGGGCTGAGTCGTTTTTGACCAACCTTCCTTCTGACTGGCCGCGGCCGCTGGAACGCTCCCGTGTCACGGGCTATGGCATCACGGACCGGGAGGTGCGTCTGCAGGGCGCGCGGGGGACGGTGACCTACCTGGCCGTCGTAAATCTCAGGGGCGCCAACGCGGTCTCAGGCCGCGTTACAGTTACCGTCGTCAGGGATGAGGCAGGACGGTGGCGTGTCGACTACGCGACGCTCGCGGCAGCCCAGCCGGCGATCTTCAGATAGCCGCGATCGCGCCCAGGGCCAATCCCGCGATGTAGGCCCACCCGAAGAGCCGGTTGTGGAGCAGGCATACCCGGTGGTACCAGAGCGGCCAGCCCACATATCCCGGGGGCGGCTCGGTGGGTCGCGGCCGGCTCATCGTTGAGAGAGCCCGAAGCGCTTGAGGTAGCGCGACGACGACCAGGGCCGCGAACGGACTCACTCGCCCGAACGCGACCAACACCCCAACCACAACGTACATCCCCGCCACAATCAGGCGGTTCACCGCCCGCGCCCCGCGATCACCGAGGACAACCGGCAGCGTGCGGTGTCCATGCTTACGATCGAATCCTGCCTGATCGATGTGCTTTCCCATGAGGATCGACATGACCCCCAGGCCATAAGGGATCGATGCGAGAAACGCGTTGGTCGACAGCTGTCCTGTAATCACGAAGTATCCGCCACCGATCATCAACGGTCCCCATACGAGAAAGGCCGCCACCTCACCCAGCCCAAGACTCTTCAACGGTTTCGGCGCGGCGTCATAGAGATATAGAAGCACGAGGCCTGCAAGTGCGAAGCCCAGGGCCACCGAACCACGGGCGATCCAGAAGTACACCATGATAGCGATACCGATGACGGCCAGTATGATGAGGCCGGCCCCGAGCGTCCGCGCGTCCAGGACGCCGCTCGCGAGGGGATGCATCGTATAACGCATCCGGGGAGAGTCGGGCGTGTCGTGGCCCCGCACATAGCCGAAGTAGTCGTTGCTGAGGTTGCTGATCATGTGCGCGGTGACGAACCCGGTCAACACGAGGACAAATGACACAGGGTCGAACAGCCGGTCGCGGATCGCGAGCAACCCGGCGATGGCCGCGGCCTGGGCGGAAATGACGAGGATGACGCTGCGGGCCGAAAATAGGAACTTCGCGACGGGATCGAGCCCCGTGGCCGATTCATCCTTCGGCGGATAGAAACCAACAAAGGCCCGCAACCAGAGCCGCGGCCCGCGACCAATACCGTGCCGTGTACTCGCCTGGGCCATGGTGGGGCTCTCTTCGGCGCCGGCCGGGCCTTCGCCCTGCAGCGCGCCCGGGACGTCTCAGGGTGCAATCCCCACAGGGAGCGCGGGGGGCGATGCCGTAAGTCGTCACTACATCCCCACTCCTCCGGAGGCCCGTGATGAGCCCTCGCGCTGTTGACATCGAGGACATTCTGTCCGTTCGCTTCCCGCACGATCCAGCCGTCTCACCTGATGGCACCCGTGTGATCTTCGCGCTCGGGCGCCTCGACTACGAGTCGAATGAGATTCGCTCCGCGCTCTGGATCGTTCCCGCCGGTGGCGGGCCGGCGCTACAGTTCACTGCAGGCGAAGGACGCGACGCCAAACCGATGTGGTCCCCCGACGGACGCCAGATCGCGTTCCTATCCACCCGCGGTGGAAAGCGTTTGGGCCGGAAGAAGGCCGCGGCGCAACTCTGGGTCATCCCCGCCTCAGGCGGCGAAGCCAGGCAACTCACGTTCTTCAGGCACGGCGCGGCGCAACCGGCCTGGTCTCCGGACGGCACGGCGCTCACGTTCGTCTCGCGGGGAAACCTCGAGAGACCCGAGCAGCGCGAAGATGAGGAGCTTATTGTCCGGGAGATCCGGCGCGCCAAGTACAAATTCGATGGCTCAGGATTCCTCGACGGACCGGCTCATGTCTGGACCGTCACCGCCGCCGGCGTGACGCCGCCGGCGCAGATTACGGAGGGGGAATACGATTACGAATTCCCTGTCTGGTTGAACGACCACGAAATCGTGTGTGTGGCCAGCCGCGCCGCCGATGCGGACCTCACGCTCATCCGTGACCTCTGGGCGGTGGACATCAGGACGCGCGAGATGCGTCAGCTCACCCAGCACTCCGGGCCCTGCGTGTCGCCGGCCAGATCCCCCGACGGACGGTGGATCGCTTTCATCGGCCACGATTTGCACGCGGCGACGGCGACGAACATGGGTGTGTTCATTACGCCGGCCGCCGGAGGTCCGGTGACGAACCTGACCGCCGGCTTTGACCGTTCGGTCGGCGCAGCCGTCGGCAGCGATGTCCGCATCGCTCCACTCGTCCCGAGCATCGCCTGGACTGGCGAGGGCGATGCGATCCTCTTCCCGGCCACCGACGCCGGCCAAACCCACTTGTACGCCGTTCGCCTCACCGACCGCAATGTGCGACAGCTCACTTCCGGTGAGGAGGTCGTGAACGACTTCGACGCCGCCGGAGGAGCGACGGTGGTCCAGCGGATCGGCCCCGCGTCATTCGACGAACTCTGGCTAGTGAATGACGATCGATCAACACAACTCACTCGGGTCAACGATGGACTCGCGTCGCAGGTCGTGATGCGAGCTCCGGAGCGGTTCTCTTACACCGGAGTGGACGGCTGGCCCATGGAAGGCTGGGTGCTGACGCCGCCCGGATTCGATTCCTCGCGGCGCTACCCGGCAGTCCTGCGCATCCACGGGGGACCACACGCCGCCTTCGGCGATGCCTGCAGCCATCATGGACAGGTGCTGGCCGCGCGGGGCTACGTGGTCGTCTCGACTAATCCCCGGGGCAGCCAGGGCTATGGAGAAGCGTTCACCAGGGCCGTCCTCGGCGACTGGGGCGGCAAGGACGCGCAGGACATCCTGCTCGGGTTGGATGCGGTCATTGCGCGAGGATTCGTCGATCCTGGACGTGTCGCCGTCACCGGTGGCTCGTACGGTGGATTCATGACCAACTGGATGATCACGCATACGACGAGATTCCGATGCGCGGTCACTGAGGTGTGCGTGAGCAACCTGCACAATTTCTACGGCACGAGCGACATCGGTGCCAGCTGGGGCGAGTTCGAGTGGGGCGCCAATCCCTGGGACGATCCGCAGACCTTGCTGGCACACTCCCCGATCGCCTTTGTTCGGAATGTCCAGACGCCCGTGCTGATCACGGCCAACGAAGACGATCACCGCTGTCCGGTCGAGCAGTCAGAACAGTTCTTCATGGCGCTCAAGAAACTGGGGAAGGAAGCCGTGTTCCTGCGCTTCCAGGGTGAGAGCCACATGATGAGCAGTAGCGGCCGACCGAAACAGCGGATTGAACGGCTGAAGCGGCTCCTGGAGTGGTACGCGACGCACCTGCAAGAGAGTATCCCCGCTGTTCTGGCAACTCGGTGAACGAACATCGACAAGGAGGAATCTTACGTTGGCTACATACATTATGTTGAGCCGGCTCACTGAAGACGGCGCCGAAACGATCAAGAAGAACCCCGGACGCATCCAGGAGGTCAACAAGGAGCTCGAAGGGATGCGGGTGAGAGTCCTTCAGCAGTACGCGGTCCTGGGCGCCTACGATTTCGTGAACATCGTGGACGCGCCGGACCTGGCATCCGTGATGAAGGCATCGGTGGCCTTGGGCGCGCGCGGCAGCGTACGGATCGAAACGCTGGCTGCGCTGCCGATGGACGAATTCGTCAGGTCGGTCAAGTAGCCGAATCCGGGGCGTCCTGATTGCGCGTGATGGTATAATGAAGATGTTCAGTGGGGGCGAACGGTCTCGACTGGGCATGCAGAAGCAAAGCAGCGCGTCGAGGTGGC
>JAIBHM010000129.1 GCA_020028535.1 Armatimonadota bacterium
CTCCCGGTAGACCGGACTGCGGAGGATACCCAGCAAGGCGAAGAAGCCGCCGATCAGCAACACCAGCACCCACCACGGCGCGCGTTCCAGGGTGCCGACCGAGAGCAACCGCCCGCGGCCTGGGGCTCCTAGGCTTGGTTCGGCTTGCGGCGGAGAGGTGGGCGGAACCATGCGGGGGCGGGGAGGAACGTTGCGGGGGAGCTGTACGCCCCCCCGCCCGTCTCCTCAGCCTGCGGTCACCGCGTCAGGATGGCTTGTAGTAGTCGACCATCCACTTCTGGTACAGGCGATCCAGGGTGCCGTTCTCTTTCAGCACCTTGAGCGCCGCGTTGAAGGCGCTCTGCAGTTCCTTATCGCCTTCGCGCACGACGATCCCCAGGCCCTCGCTGGTGAACTTCTCCCCGGTGACCTTCAGCTTGTTGGGGTTCGTCCCCATGTAGCCCAACGCCGCGACGCTGTCAATGATGACGGCGTCGACGTCCTTATTCAGCACGGACTTCACGGCGAGATCGAACGTCGGGAAGCGCTTGACCGCCTTGAGCTTCCCTTCTTTCTGCATCGCCGTGGCTGCCTCGTCGTTCGTCGTCCCACGCTGCACGGCCACGGTCTTGTCCGCGAGATCAGCCACGCCACCGATCCGCGTCTCGTCGGCCCGCACCAGCACCACCTGGCCGACCTCGATGTACGACTCTGTGAAGTCCATCGTCTTATCGCGCTCTTCCGTGATCGTCACGCCCGAGATGACGGCGTCGTAGTCGCCCTTCTGGAGTGCCGGGAAGATGCCGTCCCACGCAGCGCTCTTGATCTCGGGCTTGCAGTTGGCCAGGGTGCAGATCTCGGTGATCAGATCGATGTCGTATCCGATGATGTTCTTGTTGGCGTCCAGGACTTCAAACGGTGGGTATGTCGCGTCGGTGGCCACGCGGATCGTCCGCCCGCCCAGGTCCGGGACCTGTCCCGCGGGTTGCGCCTGCGGCGCGGGCTGCTGGGCCTGCTGCCGCTGGCATCCCACGGCGATCAACGCGACGATCAGCAGGACGACCGCCACGAACCCCACCCTTCGCTGACTCATAAGTTCCCCTCCTCAGAAGTACGTGCTCGGCAATCCGTGCGGGACGCATCGTACTTCTCCGACCTCGCGGGGACTCCTTTGCTCAGGGCAGGTGAGGGCTCCGCGTCCCGAGAATACAGCGGAGTTAATCCCCAGGGAGGTGAGGGTATGCACCACCGGTTCGGACGGATCGTTCTGCCGGTCCTTGTCATCGCCGGCCTGCTCGTCGCTCCTGTATTGACCTCCGGCGCGCCCAGAACGTCATGGGACGCGAAGGCATGCGGTCGGGTCGGCGGCACGCTGGTGTTTGGCCAGGCCCAGGACGCCGTGACGCTCGACCCCGCTGACGCCACGGACGGGTTCTCGGTGAACAATACGTCCAACGCGTTCGACACCCTGGTCCGCTTCGCCGCGAATGGCACGCAGGTCGAGCCGGGGCTGGCCGAATCGTGGAAGGTCTCTTCGGACGAGCTGGTCTGGACCTTCAAGCTCCGCCGGGGCGTCCGGTTCCACGATGGGACCCCATTGGACGCGAAGGCGGTGGAGTTCAGCTTCCAGCGCCAGCTGGACAAGAAGCACCCGTATCATCACGGCGTGTTCGAGTACGCGGAGTTCACCCTGGAGAGCGTGAAGAGCATCGAGGCGGTGGGCGCGGACAGCGTCCGCTTCACGCTGAAGGCTTCCAACGCACCGTTTCTTGCCATGCTGGCGATGTTCAGCAACGCGGTGAGCAGCCCCGCGGCGATCCGGAAGTACGGGAAGGACTACTTCAAGCACCCCACCGGCACCGGCCCGTTCAAGTTCGTGGAGTGGGTGCAGAAAGACCACGTCACCTATGAGGCCAATAAGGACTACTGGGCCGGCCGGCCCTGCGTGGACCGGCTGATCATCCGCGGGATCCCAGACAACACGGTGCGCCTGCTGGAGATGGAGAAGGGCGGCATCCAGATCATGGACCAGACCAACCCGCCGGACTACGCGCGCATCCGGCGCAACAAGGACCTGGTCCTCTTTACCGGTCCCGGTCTGAACGTCGGCTACCTGGCGATGAACGTGGAGAAGGAGCCCTTCAACGACGTGCGGGTGCGCCGCGCGGTCAACCACTCCGTGAACAAGCCGGTGCTGGTGCGGGCTTTCTATGAGGGCATCGGCCAGCCGGCCAAGAACCCGATGCCTCCGACGATCTGGGGCTACAACGATGAAGTGAAGGCCTACGAGTACAATCCCGAGAAGGCGAAGCAACTGCTCGCCGAGGCCGGATACCCGAACGGCATCACGACAGAGCTGTGGTGGCCGAACCGGGCCCGTCCCTACCTCACCCAGCCGCAGAAGATCGCGGAGGCTCTTCAGCAGCAGCTCGCCAAGGGCGGCATCCGCGCGAAGCTCGTCACCTTCGAGTGGGGCACGTACCTCTCTAAGGCGCGCAACGGCGAGCACCCGATGGCGATCTTGGGCTGGACCGGCGACAATGGCGATCCGGACAACTTCCTCTACGTCCTGCTGGATGCCGACAACGCCAAGAAGGGCACCGCCTCGAACATCGCCTTTTACAAGAGCGGGGCCCTGCATGACCTGCTGATCAGGGCGCAGCGCACCAGCGATCAGGCCCGGCGGACGGCCCTGTATCGCCAGGCGCAGGAGGTCATCCACAACGACGCGCCGTGGGTACCGCTCGTGCACGCGGGCCGTGTCGCCGCCTACCGCAAGCAGGTGCAGAACTTCTTCCCACATCCGCTGGATATCCGCTGGTTCTACCGCGTCTGGATCGAGAAATAACCCGCTAGCGCACAGGCGACCGGAGGAAACCCGTCCTCCGGTCGCTTTGTGTTAGACTCGTGGCGATGACGCGCTACGTCGGCCGGCGCCTAGTCGAAACGGTGCCGGTCGTTTTCGGCGTGCTGCTGGTCGTTTTCGTCATCGCCCACCTCACCCCCGGCGATCCCGTCCTCATCGCGCTCGGCGAACATGCGACGCCCGAAGCGGTCGAGCAGCTGCGCGCCGAACTGCAGCTGGACGATCCGCTGCCTGTGGCGTTCCTAAAGTACCTGAGCCACGTACTGCGTGGAGACCTCGGCCGATCCATCCAGAACAACGAGCGTGTCACGGTCGAGCTCGCCACCCGCTTTCCGGCCACGATCGAGCTCAGCCTGGCGGCGATGCTGATCGCGAGTGTGGTGGGCATCCTCACCGGCGTTCTAGCGGCCGTCCGTCAGAACTCGTGGTTCGACGGGCTGAGCATGTTCGTCGCCCTCTTCGGCTTCTCCATGCCCATCTTCTGGCTGGGGATCATGCTCATCCTGCTCTTCGCTGCGCTGCTGGGGTGGTTTCCCATTTCCGGCCGCCTGGACTATACGGTCGAGATCGTCCGCATCACCAATCTCCACATCCTTGACGCCATGGTCACCCGCAACTGGACTGCGCTGGGCAATGCCCTGCACCACCTTGTACTGCCGGCCATCACGCTGTCCACGGTGCCCCTGGCCATCGTCGCACGGATGACGCGCAGCAGCCTCCTGGAGGTGCTGCGGCAGGATTACGTGCGCACGGCACGGGCGAAGGGCCTGAGGGATTCCCGCGTGGTGACCCGCCATGCCCTGACGAACGCGTCCATCCCGGTGATCACTGTCATCGGCCTGAACGTGGGCAGCCTGCTCAGCGGGGCCATTCTCACCGAGACGATCTTCGCCTGGCCCGGTGTGGGGCGGCTCGTCGTGGATGCGATCTTCGCGCGAGACTATCCCATCGTACAGGGCACGGTCTTCGTCATCGCCCTGGTCTTCGTCGCCGTGAACCTGCTCGTCGATGTGTCGTACGCTTACCTCGACCCCAGGATCCGCTATGGTTGAGCGCATCGAGGTCATCGCGCGGATCCCGGAGTCGCGCGCAAGGGTGGGCTTCTACCAGGATGCCTGGCGGCGGCTGCGCCGGAACCGGGGGGCGCTGCTCGGACTGGTCATCATTTGCCTGTTTGCCGGGGCGGCGCTATTGTCCCCCCTCATCACCGCGCACGACCCCATTGACCAAGACCTGGATGCGCGGCTACTGCCGCCGTCGCGCACGCACTGGCTGGGGACCGACGACCTTGGGCGGGACCTGCTGACGCGCATCATTTACGGAGGCCGGGTCTCCCTCACGATCGGCATCGTGGCGGTGGGGATCGCGGTGGCCGCGGGAACGTTCGTCGGGCTGTTTGCCGGCTACTATGGCCGCTGGGCGGACAGCGTGACCATGCGCATGATGGACATCATGCTGGCCTTCCCCGCGACGTTGCTCGCGATCTTCATCGTCGGCATCCGGGGCCCCAGCCTGAACAACGCCATGCTGGCCATCGGAGTGATCAACATTCCCATCTTCGCGCGGCTCGTGCGGGGATCAGTCCTGCGTGTGCGGCAAGAGGAGTTCGTTGACGCCGCCAGGGCGCTGGGGGGAAGTGCCGGCCGCATCATCGGCCGGCACATCCTGCCCAACACGCTGGCCCCGATTATCGTTCAGGCGACGCTGGGGATCGGCGCGGCGATCCTGGAAGCGGCAGGTCTCTCGTTCCTGGGTCTCGGCGCGCAGGCCCCGACACCGGAGTGGGGTGCGATGCTCACAAACACCCGCGAGTATCTGCGGGACGCCCCGTGGGCGGCGACTTTCCCGGGGATCGCCATCCTGCTCACCGTGGTGGGGTTCAACCTGCTCGGCGACGGCCTGCGTGACGCCCTGGATCCAAGGTTGCGAATTTAGCATAAGGAAGGCTGTCGTTCCTCTCCATTTCTTCCCTCTCGATTACTATGTGGCTCCACCCCACCTGTCGTCCGTAACCTCTTGACATTTTGACCGTATAGTGTTACTATGGTTGCACGTTTTACCAACTAGGTCCGGACCTAGTTGGTCCTCCTGAGGCGGCCTGGGATGACGGATCGGCTAAGGATAGCCCTGGAAGCTAGGCGACGAGAGATCGCAGATGCTCTGCATGAGGCGGAAGAGGAGCTTGTCGCGTGCCGGAATCGGTGCGCGGAGTTGGAGGATTTGATCGCTCTCGCGAAATCTGCCCTTGATCACCGGGACGTGAGAATAGAGCGCGAGGATCTAGGACCGGTCAGCAAAGTCACTTTGCACGAAGAAATGGCGGGTATCCTTGCGGAGTATGGCAACAAGGGCATGAGAGCGAGAGACCTGGCCAGGGCTGTCAACACGCGCGGACGGTATGCGAAACGGGATGGTTCACCCGTGGAGATCAATCAGATCCACGCGAGAGTCCACAACAATCCTCACTTATTCCGCAGAGAAGACTTCAA
>JAIBHM010000026.1 GCA_020028535.1 Armatimonadota bacterium
AAGCGATCATTTAGAAACTTCGATCGCTTGCACGCAGCGAGAGCATCAGCGGACGTTACCGCGCGCTTGCCGCCCAGACGCCTCACCAAGTAGTCAACTGCCTTACGCGCGACCACCGTGAAGTTACCGCCGGTCCCCTTCCCGGGCGAAAAGAGAACGTAGTGGCTGACGCCCTCGGCGATGTGGTAGTTTCGCTTTGCGGAGCGGACAAATCCACGATACCGAAGATCGGAGAATAGAGAGCGGTAGTTCACGGGCTGCCTCCTACACGAGATATCCTTGACCGCCTAACGGTGGAGCCCGGAAGGAGCGAAGCGACCTTCCTTTTTGGGCGGCCCCGTTGAGCGACTTGTCAGGCGCACTATTTGCGCTTCTCAAACTCTGCGAGTGCATTCGTCCATCCAATGAGCCTATTCCGGAACCAGCTATTGAACAGGCAGAGATACGCGACGAGAATGACATCAAGAAGAACAAAGAAAAGTACGATGCCGCTGAGCATAGTCCGCCGCAACGGCAATAGTGACGAAAACACCAGTCAGCGCCCCGTAAGCCGCGTAGAATTTTGCCATCGATCCTTCCCACCCCCTATGTTCCGCCGAAGCCTCCAATCCAGTACCAACGCTAGCGCAACAAAGGCGACCAGCAAGACTTGAATTGCCGGAAAAAACCACGGATCGGATGTCAGCTCGACCACTCGGTCCATCAAGGAAGCACTTCTCATGTGCGTCTAACGGTTGAGCTTAGTGTCGCGGCGATGATAGCCAGAACGGTTGCTAACCCAAACGCCTGCGAAAGAGACCGGCTAGTTGCCTCCCGGCGTTGCAGCGAAGGGTTAGTCAGCATGTGTTCCTTGCGGCCTACCGACTCGAAGATGTGGTGGCGTCGTCTCGATCAAGGTTCTGACTCCTACGAGGAACGGCTCTCAGCTCCTTCCAACAGATGCATGGCAAGGCTACTGAGACGCAGGTACTCATAAGCGCGGATTGGATCGCTAATATTTCCGTCCGCGGTGTGGCTCTTCTCGTTTCGGAAACGGTCGATCGCCATCGTAAGAAATTTCACGCCATTCTGGAAATCCTCATCCACATGGGAAGCCGCCGCACCGCGTACATAAAAGTGTCCCTTACCAAAGGCTTCCGATCCAGTCTCGTAGCCGGTAAGAGCACGAAGCTTATCTCGAACTAGCTTAAAACTCTTCTCGACTGCTTCTGCGTAATCGCCCCCCTCATAGAGGTTACGACACTTCGCGCAAATCTCAGATATAAACTCTCTATGGCGATGGCACCTGGGGATTCCCCAACCGCAACTTCCAACCTCTCGATGAGAGACTGCAGCTTATCAACACCATGCTGAAGTGCTGTCTTCCTATATGGAAACGTGTACATTGGAGATGAGCGGTCTGATGTCTCGGTGGCATAGCCAAATTCCCACCCGATGTCCTTTCCCTCATAGAGGGTATCGAGCACGGCAATTGTTTCTTCGCGCCATGTTGCAAAGAGAAAGAGCCAGTCGCGATATCCTGCGGTCCTCTCGGCGATGTCCGCTTGGGCCGTAAGGTCGTTGCCAGCCCGAATACGGGCGGCGATCGCCTTCTTAACCTCTTCACCCGGCTTTAATAGCTTCGCCATGCTCTCCTCTGTCTGACCGATTCGGTTTGATCGGCCTCGACGATCTTCAGCTTTCGGCTTTTGGTTCAAGGGCGGCGACCAATACGCCCCCTACAACGCTTAGGATACCGACCGCCGTCTTAGCGAGGGGACCCTCGCCCAAAAGACCGAGCGGTGCGACACATATGATCTGCAACGAGGACGGCCGCTGGCCCCGCTGCGCGAAGATTCACAACGATGCGGGCGAGAATCCTCGTCTGGCTAACTCGTGATTAGGCCGGTCAGCCTAGCACCCTTCCCGTGTCAGCCTACCACGCCAATACACGGGATGGCCTATCCCCGCAATCGCCCGTCCGGCTTCGCCTTCTGCCACCGCCGCGCGTCCCCCTCGCCGGTATTATGCTGCGAGCCCTTCAGCCTAACACCCGAGGCCAGTGAAGCCTTAACCTGCCGCCGGCCTGTGTCCCGGCCGTGAATTGTTATTGCATCGCGTCCGGTGTCGGGCCGATTCCAGCGTAACATCGGCGCACGCTGCAAGAAACCGCCACTTGCGTGCATGCCATGAACCGGCGCGCTCGCCTTCATGTCTCCACGGTGGTCCTCACATAACGCTGACCCGGCAGCGCCCGCACCAGTCCCCGGAGCTCCAGCCCCAGCAGCACCCGGGCGACCTCGGCCACCGGCAGCCTGCAGCGCAGGGCCAGGACATCCATGTGCTGCGGGTCCAGACTGAGCTGGGCGTACACGGCGGCTTCGGTGCCCTCCAATGCGATGGCCGACGCGGCGGCAGAGGTTGGGGGCTTCGGCAGGCGGAGCTCCTCCAGGATGTCCTCCACCGTGGTCAGCAGCTTCGCCCCTTGCTGCAGCAGTCGGTGCGGCAACGCGCTGGTCTCCGCGAAGACGCCGCCCGGTACCGCGAACACCTCCCGCCCCTGCTCCAGCGCGCAGTCGGCGGTGATCAGTGCCCCGCTGTCGGCACGACCCTCCACTACCACGACCCCCAGCGAGAGCCCGCTGATCAGCCGGTTGCGCCGGGGAAACTGGTGCCGCAGCGGCGGCGTCCCCGGCGGGAACTCCGACACCACCGCCCCCGCCTCGATGATCTGCACCATCAGGCGCGCATGCTCGGGCGGGTACACAATGTCCACCCCGCACCCCAGCACCGCGATCGTACGCCCACCGCCCTGCAGCGCCCCGCGGTGGGCAGCCGCATCGATCCCCCGCGCCAGGCCGCTTATTACCGTCACCCCGCTCCGCGCCAGCTCCTGCCCCAGCCACTCCGCCACGGCCAGCCCGTAGGCGCTGGCCCGCCGCGCCCCCACCACAGCCACCGCCCGGTGGTCCGCTTCCTGCAGCGTCCCCCGCACGTATAGCCTCTGCGGCGGATCGGCAATCGTCCGCAGCGCCGCCGGGTAGGCCGCGTCCTGCAGTGTCAGAACGTTACCCCAGCAGCCGCAGCGGCCGGTCAAATGCCCGATATTGGATCGCCTCCGCCAGGTGTGCTACCGTGATCCCGTCGCTGCCTTCCAGGTCGGCAATGGTGCGCGCCAGGCGCAGCACGCGGTCATACGCGCGGGCCGACAGCCCCAGCCTCTCGAGCGCCCCGCGCAGAAATGCTTTCTCCTCCTCGCCCAATCGGCAGTGCCGGCGCAGTTGTCGCGGGGTCATCTCCGCATTGCAGGACGCCGCTCCGCCCAACCGCGCCTGCTCGATCGCCCGCGCACGCAGGACGCGTGCGCGGATCTCTGTGGAGGATTCTCCGGTCGGGACTGAGGTGAGTTCCGCAGGCAGGACCCGCGGCATCTCCACATGCAGGTCGATGCGGTCCAGTAATGGGCCGGAGACGCGGCGGAGGTAGCGGGCGACTTGAGGCGGCGTGCACAGGCACTCCCGCTTCTCATCGCCTCTATGGCCGCACGGGCACGGGTTCATCGCCGCCACCAGCATGAACGCTGCCGGGAACGTCACGGTGGACTGCACGCGCGCCACGGTGATGACGCGGTCCTCCAGCGGCTGGCGGAGCACTTCCAGCACGTCCCGGTGGAACTCCGGCAGCTCATCGAGGAACAACACGCCGCGGTGCGCGAGCGTCACCTCGCCGGGCCGCGGTCCGGGACCGCCGCCGATCAGCGCCGCGGTGCTCGAGGCATGATGGGGACTGCGGAACGGGCGCAGGATGCGCGGCCCCGACCCGCGCAGCAGACCGGCCACGCTGTAAACTTGCGTGACCTCCATCACCTCTTCCCAGGTCAAGGACGGAAGAATCGTAGGCAGGCGGCGTGCCAGCATCGTCTTCCCCGCGCCGGGCGGCCCAACCAGGAGCACATTGTGTCCACCCGCCGCGGCGATTTCCATCGCCCGCTTCGCATGATCCTGGCCGCGGACATCATTGAAGTCGACGTCGTCTGGCGGCGACGCAGCGGCCCGAGGGGCGGTGCGCAACGGCGGAATCGGTGAGGTACCCTCGAGATGCGCGATCACCTGCGCAAGCGTCGACGCCGGGTGAATCTGCAGCCCGTCGACGAGCGCAGCCTCTCCCGCGTTTGGCTCCGGCACGATGAAGGCTCGCGTGCCACGGGATCTGGCGCCAAGCAAGATGGAGAGCAATCCCGCCACCGGTCGCAGTCCGCCATCTAACGACAGCTCCCCCACCAGCATCGTGCCGTTCGGGGCCGCCGGGGCGCGGATCTGCCGGGTCGCCGCGAGAATACCGATGGCCATGGGCAGATCGAACGCAGGTCCTGCTTTGCGGACGTCTGCCGGCGCAAGGTTGATTGTGATCTTTCGCGCGGGCACCTGATAGTTGGAGTTGCGGATCGCGGCGCGGACGCGTTCTTTCGCCTCCTGAACTGCCGCATCCGGGAGCCCAACGATTGTAAACGCCGGCAGCCCGATGCCGACGTCGACCTCCACGTCGACGGGATACGCCTCCAGACCCAGCACGGCCGCGCTGCGCACTCTCGCCAACATCCAGGATCCCGCCCGGATTCTAACCCCGGCGAACGTGCGCGCACACCGACCCCGATGGGCTAACCACCGGCCTCGAAGGCATGCGCGAGCACTTCGATCCGCGCCACCGAGCCGTCGGCGCAAACGGTCACGGACACGGCGTCGAAACGCGCGGGACGTCCGAGCCAGTTTCTCCCCTTCAAGTAATAGGTCGCGAGGCGGATCAGCCGCCGCTGCTTGAGCGGCGTGATCGCGTCGAACGGCTCGCCGAAATCGGTCGTCGTCCGCGCTTTGACCTCTACGAAGACGATCGCCTCACCGTGCCGGGCGATGAGATCGAGCTCGCCGAAGGGGCAGCGGAAGTTGCGGGCGATGATCCGGTAGCCGCGCCGCTCCAGAAAGTCCCCTGCCGCGGCTTCCCCGATCCTGCCGAGCGAGCGCCGATCCACACAAATGAAGTAGCAGCCGAAGAGGCCGGACGCCATGCCGTGGGTGCGTCAATCCGGCCGCCCGAGACAAAACGTCTGACCCCACACACGCCGGGGCATGGTCTGGGGGGAAGCCACATGCGCACGTCCTTGATGTTCGCCGTGTTGGTGCTTGGGCTGATGGCAGCGGCCGCCTCGGCCAGAGTGGGCGATCCGTTGGGCACCTTCACGGGTGGTCCCGTCGTCCACCAGTTGCAGTTGTCCCCCTCCGGCCAGACGGCTCTCTCGGGGACGTTCTCCGGCCGCACCCTCCATCGGTTCGTCTCCGACGACCGCGCGATCACCATCGATCTGGTCGTCCATGGGGAAGTCATCGAGCAGCAGGTGATGTACCTGCCCCTCGACATGCAGCGCGGGTTTCAGGTGAGCATGTTCCTGCAGGACGCGGTGGGCTCGGTGGTTGGAGCCCAGAAGGGTATGATCGCCTTCCGCGCGGCCGTCTACGACCGCAGGGAGAAGTACCTCACGTTCGCGATCTATACGATGCGCTTTACCCCGATCGACCCAGGCATGCTGCGGGTTCTGGTCAGCCGATAGCCAGCGCCTGCTGCTGACCGCTCGCAGGCAGGAACGACCTGCGGTGGGCGGGTGTGATGCCGAACCGCCGGATGGCCTCGTAGTGTGCGCGCGTCCCATACCCCTTGTGCACGTCGAAGCCGTACTCCGGAAACTGTCTTGCCAGATCCACCATGAGCCGGTCGCGCGTCACCTTGGCGATGATGGAGGCGGCAGCGATCGAGGCGCAGGTGGCGTCCCCATCCACGATCACCAGCTGGGGGAGCGGCACGTCGGCCGCATACCGCCCGTCGATCAGGACGAGGTGCGGCCTCAGCGGAAGGCCCAGGATCGCCCGGCGGTGCGCCAGCCGCGTCGCCTGGAGGATGTTGAGCCGGTCGATCTCCCCAATCTCGGCGCGCCCCACGCCCACGGCAAGCGCGCGCCCGCGGATTTCTTCGTAGAGGATATCTCGCTGCGCAGGGCTGAGGCGCTTACTGTCATCCAGATGCGGGAGGCGCAAATCCTCCGGCAGCACGACCGCCGCAGCGACGACGGGGCCGGCAAGGGGCGCGACACCCGCTTCGTCCACACCGGCAATCGCGGGAAACCCTTCAGCCCGTTGCTCGGCCTCGATCGTGCACAATCCGTCCAGGCGCGCCGCTTCCCGCTCGATCCGGGCGAGCCTCTTCCGGTGCAGTGCCGCCAGCGCGCGCACCCCTGTCCGCTTATCCCTCGACAGGGCGCGCAGGAGCGACGTGTCGACGACCTCAACAGTACGGAGCTGGACGGTGAGTTCGATGACCGACAGCGAGCGGATATCACGGGGCCGGAGCAGGACATTCACCGCGCGAACCACGCCTGAGAGATTCGTGCGGCCTACTCGATGAGTCCTGCCTCCATGACCCGCCTATCTGTTATCGGACAAGGCCGAGGCGCTGCGGCGGCCAGTAGATGAACAGCGCTTTGCCGACGACGTTCTGGACGGGAACGAAACCAAAGAAACGGCTGTCCTCGCTGTTGCAGCGGTTGTCCCCGAGCACAAACAGCTGCCCCTCCGGGATTGTCTGCGGACCGTAGCTGCTGGTGCAGGCCCGATCGCCACCCGCCAGCGCAGTGGGGTACAGCTCCGTGATGGGGTTGCCGTTGATGAGGACCACGCCGTCGCGCAGCTCCACCGTCTCGCCGCCCAGAGCGACTACGCGTTTGACGAAATCCTTCCCGGGATTGAGCGGATAGTGAAAGACGATGACGTCACCCCGCTCGATCGCCCCCAGACGATAGCTGAACTTGCTCACCAGAATGCGGTCGTCCACCTGCAGCGTCGGCTCCATCGAGCCGGATGGGATGTAAAAAGCCTGGACGACGAACGTGATGATGAGCAGCGACAGCAGGGCGGCGAAAATACTGGCGTCGAGGGTTTCGACGACCGAGGTGCGCCAGGTGGGGAGGATGGCATACGCGCGCTTCACGATGAGGCGGGCGACGATGAGCACACCCGCCAGGATGAGGATCAGACTGGGGATACTGAGCGGAAGCCGGTCGAGTATCTCCAAGGGAGGGCTGGAGGGCTATCGCATCTCTTTGACGCGCGCCTCGCGGCCGACCTTCCCTCGCAGGTAGTAGAGCTTGGCCTGCCGGACTTTGCCCTTGCGGATGATGTCGATACGCTCGATGCGCGGGGAATGCAGGGGGAAGGTGCGTTCTACGCCGACGCCGTGGCTGATGCGCCGGACCGTGAAGGTCTCGCGCAACCCCCCGCTCTTGCGGCCGATGACAACGCCCTCGAACGCCTGGACAC
Organism: Armatimonadota bacterium; assembly: GCA_020028535.1. GTDB lineage: Bacteria > Sysuimicrobiota > Sysuimicrobiia > Sysuimicrobiales > Kaftiobacteriaceae > Kaftiobacterium. The sequence continues at coordinate 7,341 of JAIBHM010000026.1, forward strand.
GCTCGCGGCCGCCCTCCAGGACCTTCAGGTGCACTTTGACGGTATCGCCGGAGGTGAATGGGGGAAGCTTGGTCTTCAGCTGCTCTCGCTCGATGACGGCAGTCTTGTCCACGATGCGGCCTCCACACTATACGGCGGAGAATTATAACACAGCCGCGTTCGCCTAGTCGATGCCGAGGTCCGCTGCATCGAGCAGGCGCCGGTCTTCCTCGCTCAGGGCTTCCTTCTTGAGGAGATCGGGCCGGCGCACAAGGGTACGCTGCAGTTGCTGCGCGCGGCGCCAGCGCCGGACGGCCTCGTGATTTCCGGAGAGCAGGATCTGCGGGACATTCAGGCCGCGGAACTCCGGCGGCCGGGTGTAGTGCGGGTAATCCAGCAGCCCTTCAACGAACGAATCGGCGGCCACTGACGACGCGTCGCCGACCACCCCCGGAACGAAACGCGCCGTGGCTTCGACAATGACCATCGCGGGAAGCTCCCCGCCCGTGAGCACGTAATCGCCGATGGAAATCTCGTCCGTGGCGAGCCCTATGCGCACGCGCTCGTCGATGCCCTCGTAATGCCCGCACAGGATGATCAGGTGGGGCTCGCGCGCCAGCTCCTGCGCCAGCGCGTGGGTCAGCAGTTCGCCCTGGGGTGAGGTCAGGATGATGCGCGGGGGAACTCGCCGGTCCTTGCGGATGGCATCCACCGCGGCGAAGAACGGCTCCGGCTTCATCACCATCCCCGCGCCGCCGCCGTACGGAGTGTCATCCACCTGGCGGTGGCGGCCGGTGGTGAACTCACGCAGGTCCCAGATCGCGATCTCGAGCAGACCCCGCTCGCGGGCGCGGCCGATGACGCTCACCTCGAGGGGCGTGAACACCTGCGGGAAGATCGTCACGATGTCGACCCGCATCAGGACTCCTCCAGCATCCCCGGTATCGGCCGGATCACCAGGCGCCGCGTTTCCATGTCCACACGCAGGACGACGGAGGAGATCGCCGGGATCAGGATCTCCCGGGCGCCCCGCACGACGAAGACGTCATTCCCAGGCGTCCGGATGACCTCATCCACCGTCCCGATCTGGCGTCCATCCTCGGTCTCCACGAGCAGCCCCAGGACATCGAAGATGTAGTGCCGCCCTTCCGGCAGCGGCGCGGCGAGCTCCTCAGGCACCGCCAGGTGGGCGCCGCGCCAGCGTCCGGCCTCCTCGGGGGTGTCGATCCCTGCGATCTTCACCAACCACGCCTGGCCCGCCGTGCGCACGGCCTCGATGCGGACCGGCGTGGACTCCTCGTCGCGCACCAGCACCGCCTGTTGCAGGGTTCCAAGCCGCTCAGGGAAATCCGTATCCGGCTGCACGCGCAGCTCCCCGCGCACGCCATGCGGCTTCACGACCCGGCCCACCACGACCAGCGCCGGGCGCGCAGACATCAGGCTTCCTCGCGAATCTCCAGGATAATGCCGTCTTTGATGATGATCTCGGTCCGGCCGATCTTGTTGAACAGATTGTCGCCGATACCGACCTCGACCAGGCTCTCCACCGTCCCCTGCGGGAATTCAGAGTTCAGCTCCAAAGCTTCCGCCTCGCGCAGCCGCATCTGGAGCTCGGCCTTCGCGGCCTCCTGCCGCGCGCGCTCCAATTCGAGCTGCTGGCGCACGGCGCGGCTCTGCGGGCTCAGTTGACGCTCCAGCTCAGTACGGCGGATCTGCGTGTCGATCTGCTGTACGAGGGTGTCCACACGCTTGATCGCGTCCTCCAGATCCTGGATGTAGAGCCGCTTGAAGCTTTCGGTGACGATGGCCTTGATGACGACCGGCCGTGTGAGGGTGATGCCCATGGCGCTCCTCTCTATCAGATGCTCTTGATGTCCAGCATGACCCGCACACCGTGACGCACCGCCGCCGCACGCACCACGGCCCGGAGCGCCCGGGCGATGCGGCCCTGCCGGCCGATCATCTTGCCCATGTCCCCGGGCGCCACGCGCAACTCAATCAGGAGCCCCGCTTCCCCGGGCTCCGCGCGCACGGACACCGCGGCCGGGTCATCCACGAGCAACCGGGCCATGAACTCCACCAGATCGTGCAGCGACTGCTCCGCCGCCACGGGTGCCTGCGGATCAGGATTTGGCGCCGGTCCGCTCCAGCACGCCCGTGCGCTGCAGCAGCACCCGCGCAGTATTAGACGGCCGGGCCCCCTTGCGGAGCCAGGCGAGGGCCTTGGCCTCGTTGACCTTGATCGTCGAGGGCTCGGTGGTCGGGTTGTAGTAACCGATCGCCTCGATGTAACGACCGCTCCGAGGCGCACGCGAATCCGCCACGACCAGGCGGTAGAAGGGTTTGTGCTTACCCCCCAGGCGCATCAACCGGATCTTCACCATGTCGTGCCTCCCTCTGGTTACTGGAGGGGAAACTGGAGCTTGCCCCGTTTCCCCTTCTTCTCAAGCTCGCCGACCTGCTTGATCAGCCGCTTCGCTTCGTCAAACTGCTTCAGCAGCCGGTTCACATCCTGGATGGACGTGCCGCTGCCGCGCGCGATTCTGCGGCGGCGGCTGCCATCGAGGATCTGCGGATTGCGCCGCTCGTTTGCCGTCATCGAATCGATGATCGCCTCCACCCGGCCGAGCTGGCGCTCGTCCATCGTGGGCGCCTTTCCCCGGCCGGCCAGGCCAGGAATCATCTCCAGGAGCGAATCGAGCGGCCCCATCTTTCGCACCTGACGCAGTTGCTGGCGGAAGTCCTCGAGCGTGAACTCCGCCCGCCGCAGCTTCCGTTCCATCTCCGCCATGGCCTGGGCATCCACCGTCTCCTCGGCTCTCTCGATGAAGGTGAGGACATCGCCCATGCCGAGGATCCGCGAGGCCATCCGGTCCGGGTAGAATTGCTCGAGCCCGTCCAGCTTCTCGCTCGTCCCGACAAATACCACCGGCGCGCCCGTGGCTTCGACCACCGAAAGCACCGCGCCCCCGCGGGCGTCGCCGTCCAGCTTCGTCACGATGATCCCATCCAGGCGCAGCATCTGATGAAATCGCTCGGCCATGGCGACCGCGTCCTGGCCCGCCATGGCGTCCATGATCAATAACACTTCATGTGCCGCAACGGCGTCGCGCATCTGGCGCAGCTCCGCCATGAGCTCGTCATCAACGTGCAGCCGCCCAGCCGAGTCGATGAGGACGGTGTCCAGACCCCGGCGGTGCGCCTCGGCGATCGCCCCCCGCGCCACCGCGATGGGATCGGTCGCGCCCTCCTGCGCGTACACGGGCACGTCGACCTGCTGGCCCACGACCTGCAGCTGGGTCACGGCCGCGGGGCGTTTGAGGTCAGTGGCAACCAGCAGCGGACGGCGGCCGCGCTTGCGCAGCCGATACGCCAGTTTGCCCGCCGTCGTGGTCTTGCCGGTTCCGTGCAGACCGACGAGCAGGAGCACGGTCGGAGGATGCTCAGCGAAGCCCAGGTCACGTGTGTGTCCGCCCAGCAGGCGGATGAGCTGTTCGTGGACGATCTTGATGACCTGATGGCCGGGTGACAGGCTCTTCGTCACCTGCGCCCCGACGGCGGCGTCACGGACGCGCTCCACGAAGGCCTTGGCCACCTTGAAGTTTACATCGGCCTCGAGCAGGGCCAGACGCACCTCACGCAGCACGGCGTCAACGTCCTCGTCGCTCAAGACGCCGCGGCCCGTCAGGTCGCGGAAGATGGTCTGGAGCCTGGTTTGCAACGTTTCAAACACGACTCGCCCTCACGCCCGCTGGATCTTCCTTGCGGATGGCCTCGTACGCCCTGTACCCGTCCGCCTGGGCCACCTCTCGCGCCGGGCCAAATACCGCTTCCACGTCCTTCGCCAGTGTCCGGGCGCCCTGCGCCGTCCGGGCCACAAAATAGAACCGGCCGCCGGGACGCAGGACCGTGTGGACCTCCCGGATCAGCCTGCGCAGCGTCGCCTTTCCGGCGCGGATCGGTGGGTTTGTCACGACGACGTCGAACGACCAATCGGCCACCGGCTGCGTGCCGTCACCTTGCAGCACCTCGACGTTGTGCAGTCCGAGACGCCGCGCGTTTTGGGCCGCCAGGTTCACGGCGCGTTCGTTGACATCGACCAGGGCCACATGCCCCTCCCCCGCCAGATACGCCGCGACCAGACCGATCGGTCCGTAACCGCATCCCAAATCGAGGACGTGGTCGGATGGCTCGATACGCATCGACTCCACCAGCAGCCGCGTGCCCGGATCGATCCCGGCGTGGGCAAACACGCCGCGGTCGGTGAGAAATGTCCAGACCTTCCCCCGCAGCCGTGTCTGGATCTGCCGGGGGCGCGACGGCGCAGCGGGCTGCCTGCTGAAGTAGTGGTCCACGGATCACCGCGCTGCGCGGCGAACGGCGTCGAGTTCCTGCGTGAGCTCCGCCACCGCTTCATGGCCCACCCGGTCGGCCAGCCGGAGCAGTGCCGATTCGAGCGCGTCCAGGCGATGCGCGAGGTGCCGGCGCGATTCCATCATCTGCAGCGACGCCTCGACACGCTCGAGTTCCACCGTCGAACGCCGCAGCGTATCGAACACCGCCTGCCGCGTCACCTCGAACCGCTCCGCGATCTCGGCGAGGGAGAGGTCATTGAGGTAATACAACTGTACCAGCCGCTGCTGGTGCCCGGTGAGCAGGAGGCCGTAGATGTCAAAGAGACGGATCGCCCGCAGGCGTTCGGTGAGGTCGCGGTTCACGGAAAATGTGTAAAGTCAGATTACTTTACAGGCCGGTCCAGTATAGCCCCGAGACCGCGGGGGTGTCAACGCGCCGCCTGGGGACACATCTGTGCCATCTCGGCCCAGGGATAGTCTGGAAGCAGGGGGACCATGGTCACCGGAGTCTGTGCGGTGAGAGCCTCGAGCGTGGCGATCCGTTCCTCGAGCGCAGGGTGGGTCGACAGGTACGGGGGCGGCGTTAACCCGCGCGATGCAGCCTGCACCTTCTGGAGCATCGTGACCATCCCCCGCGGGTCAATGCGCGCCGCGACGAGCATCGGGATGGCTCCGCGATCCGCTGTGATTTCATCCGCCCGCTGGTAGCGCAGCGTGCCCAGCCGCCCGGCCGTATCGATGGCCGACCCCAGTCCTCTGAGGTCGCCCAGCGCGAGGCTGACCAGCGTCCGCATGGAGAGTTCGCGCACCAGCATACGCGTGGCATGCCGGTGCGCGACGTGCTGGATTTCGTGGGCCAGCACACCGGCGATCTCTTCAGGACGATCCGCGAAGCGCAGCAACTCCGACGTAATGAGGAGATAGCCGCCGGGCGCTGCGAACGCATTGGGCATGTCGCTGGCGATCACCGTGAGTCTGTAGCGATATGGAGACGGCGGACCGGCGGCCGTCAGCGCCTCAACGATCTGCTCGAGAGCGGCAAGCTGCGCAGGGGCCTCGCAGCGGCGATGAATTAACGTCAGGTTCGCCATGGCCGCCGCCCCCAATTGCTCTTCCCACGCTACGGGAATCCGTGCGGCGACCGTGACCGCCAGCGCCGGTATGCCCCACACGTACAGCGCTGCGCTGACCACGACCAGGGCCACTGCCACGCCGATCGTCCCGGCGAGAAACCGCCCGACCTTCGCGGGCGGCCTGAAACGCCGTTGCGTGGCGGGGGCCGCGCGGTGGATCGCGGCGAGTATGGCTGCGTCCGGGACTACCAGGACTTCGGGGGGATCCCCGCCGTACTCGAAGCGCACCGGCTCTCCGGCGTGAGTCCCCGGGGTATGCCGGATGCGATCGTACGGCCAGTGGAGGGCCCCGCGCTCTTCAGGCAAGATCGCCAGGCCATCGCCGAGGACGCGTATGCTCACCGCATGGCGGTTCGAGGTCCGGCCGTCGTAATGCCAGCCCTCCCACCGTCGTTCCGGCGATAGCGCCATCTACACCTGGGGGTTACAGGGGAAGTTCGAACCCGAAGTCTACGTCAAGAGCGTCCGCGAGACTCTCGCCCGTGGCCCCCGCCGCCTGCGCCTCCTGAAGAATCGCGGTCAGGTCAAGCGGACCATCGAGTTGGACGTTGGCGAGGTAAAACTTCGCATTACGCACGATCACCCACGGAATCGCCAGACCGAGCGTGATGACGGTGAGCAGCGTGTTGGTGAGCGCCAGCAGGAAGAGCGGGCCTGCGGTCACCGTGGAACGGAACCGGGCCGTCCCGAACGTCGTGTGGCTCCAGTTATAGCGGTGGCGGAATGCCGCAAACCACAGCCAGACCACCAGGACCACGGCCCCGGAGACCAGGAGGGGTCCGATCAGTCCCATCAGCGCCCTGACGAAGTCGGGCGCGCGTTCTCCTTTGGCGAACGCCGACATCACGACGCGTCCAAACGAGACGCCGATGAAAACAAGCCCACCGGCGATAACGGCGACCAGCGCGAGAAACCGTCCAAACAGCGCCTTGCCGTCGCCGTCAAAGCCGAATCGCGCGTTGCCGAAGTAGGAATGATCGGTCATGAACTTCCGGATCCTCGTCTGCCAGTACGGATAATACAGCCCCAGCGTGATCGTCGTAAGGAACGACCCGCCCACGTACACCTTGAAGAAATCCCGCGCTCGTCCGCGAAACGAGAAGCGGATCCCGCGCCAGGACACCCGGGTCATCCGGTACCGGCGCGAGGCGACGGACGCGAGGGGAACCAGCAGGACATAGACCAGAAAGAGGACCGCCTGGGACGCCAGCTGCGCGAACACACTCTCCCACAGCACCGGCACCACAAACGCGAGGAAGGCGATGGGCAGCCCTATCACCAGCAGCTTGAGCGCGCCTTTGAACAGCTCTTTGCCGGTCCCATGCCACGCGAAGCGATCGCCTTCAAACTCGCACTGGGTGACCAGATACGTCCGCGTGCGATTCTTCGCCCAGAAATAGTAGACGCCCAGCGTGATCAGGGTCAGCAGGATGTTGCGAAGATAAATTCCAAAGAGGGTGCCACCGCTGCCGTAGAACGCAGCCTGCCGCGGAACGTACCTGACAATCCTCCCTGCGGTCGCCACGAACTCGGCCATGGCTCTCCCTCAAACGTCAAATATCGGTTGACCACATGCCCCCAGACTCCTGCTCTCAGTCAGGTGGGAGCAGCGCATCGACGAACCGCTGGGGATCGAAGGGCTCCAGGTCGTCCGGGGATTCCCCGACGCCGGCGAGTTTGACGGGCAGGCCAAGCTCGCGCGCGATGGCCAGCACCGCCCCACCCTTTGCGGATCCGTCGAGTTTGGCCAGGATGAGGCCGGTGACGCCCACCGCTTCGTGAAAGAGACGGGCCTGCGGAACCGCATTTTGACC
>JAIBHM010000130.1 GCA_020028535.1 Armatimonadota bacterium
CCTTCAGGCACACGCAGCAGCCGGCTGAGCGCCCAATGGAGGTTAACGGCCGTCGGCCGCGTGGCCTCGAGCGATGCAGCGACCTCGCGGAGGGCGCGCACGAAGTCTTCTCGCTCGCCTGCGCGGATTTCACGCGCTCCAAGCACGAGTCCGTAGGCGCCGGCCGCGCCGATGGCCGGAGCCCCCCGCACGCGCATCGTACGGATTGCCTCGGCCACCTCGGCCGAGCTGCGGCAGGCCAGCATCCGCTCCTCATGCGGCAGTGCGGTCTGGTCGAGTAGAAACAACGTGTCGTCCTTCCAGCGCAATGTCTTCAGCATGGATACATCTCTCATTCGCCGGCATGGGGTGCACGCGACGGCGAACGTCTCAACCGGCGTGGGTCAGTCGGAAGGGGTCCCGCCGCGCGGGCTAGTCGAGGGGGAAGAGGCTATGCTCGTCTCCAGCACCCACGTCCGCGGTGATTACCACATGGCTGGGGGTGAACAGGAAAATCTGTTCGCCCACGCGCAGCATGTGCCCGTCCAGCGCGTAGGTCACCCCGCTGGTGAAGTCGATGATGCGCCGTGCCAGCTCGCCGTGCGAGCCTTGCAGGTTCACCACGACCGGCCGCCGCGTCTTCAGGTAGTCGGCGGCCCCGCGCGCGTCGTCGAACGACCGCGGCTGCAGGACGACGATCTCCAATTGCTTCTGGGCGTGGAGGCTGAACAATTGGGCCCGCCGCTTCGGCATCTCAACTCCGTCACCGTCTGGGCCGGCACCGTTCTCCTCCTCGTAGGTCTCGGTGAATCCGAGAAAGGTCATGAAGCGCTGCATCGCGCCCACTCTAATACCCCCTCTGTGCTTCCCTCCCCTGGCCTGGCTTCTCCCGTGCTGTAAGATTTAGCCTCGCTCGCCGAAAATCCCCCGTCCGATCCGCACTAGTGTGGCACCCTCTTCGACCGCGACTTCGAAGTCGTCAGTCATCCCCATGGAAAGATGTACCAGCGGGGACTGGAACACACCGCGGCGGTTCAGTTCGTCGCGCAGCACCCGCAGTTTCCGGAACACGGGGCGCACCGTCTCCGCATCCGTTGCCACCGGGGCGATCGTCATCAGGCCAACAACGCCTATCCCCGGCAGTTGTGCGGCCTCGGACGCCAGGTCGATCAGGCCGTCAGGCGCGACCCCATGCTTCTGAGGCTCGCCCGCGACGTTCACCTGCAACAGCACCTCTATTGGACGCTGCGCCCGCCTGCTGAGTTCACGCAGAATCCCCGGCCCGTCCATCGAATGGATCACGTCAAACATCGCGGCTGCCTCGGCGGCTTTGTTGCGCTGCAGGTGACCCACCATGTGCCAGCGTGGCCCTTGCCCGAGGGCGTCGATCTTGCGGCGCGCTTCCTGCACGCGATTCTCGCCCAAGTCCACTACGCCGGCGGCGATGGCAGCCCGTATCCGCGCCACATCCACATCCTTCGTTACCGCAACGAGCGTACTGTCCTCGGGTCGGCGGCCGGAGCGTATTGCCGCAGCCGCGATGCGCCCGCGTACGAGCGCGACACTGGCGGCGACATCGCTCACTTCGAACCGGAGCTCTGAGGCGACCATCCTGGTCCAGTGGCGACCGCAACAACAGCCGCCATCCGCCCGGTCACTTTATCTCGACGATACGAGTAGAAGAGATCCGGGTGGTCGTAGGTGCAGAGATCAAGGACCTCGATGCGGGCGGACGACACACCCGCATCGAGTAATTGCCTGCGGCATGCAGCGCGGAGATCCAGCTGCCAGCGCTGCCGGCCGTTCGCGGCCGCGACCTCGGGCCACCACCTCCACCGCCGCATCCGCTCCATCACCGGCTCGTCCACCTCATAGTGGCAGGGACCGATGCTGGGACCAATCGCAGCGAGCAGATCTCGAGGGTTGCTTTTGAAGCGATCGGCCAGGATGCGCACGCCTTCGACGGCGATCCCCGCGGCGGTTCCCTTCCATCCCGCGTGCAGCGCGGCGACCACGCGCCGCTTCGGGTCGGCAAGCAGTAGAGGCACACAGTCGGCGGCGTGAATCGCCAGAGCCAGCCCCGGATCGGCCGTAACCAGGCCGTCCGCACCGGCAATGGATCGCCCGGCATCCTCGGCGCCCACCACCGCCACCACCGACCCGTGCACCTGATCCGCTTCTACGTGTTGCGCAGGGCGCAGTCCGAGGGTCTGGAGGACCGCGCGACGATTCGTCGCGACCGTCTCCGGATCGTCGTCGACGCCGCGGCCGAGATTCAGGGAGGCAAAGGGCCCCGTGCTCGATCCACCCTGGCGCGTAGTGAAGGCGTGCGGAATGCCGGCGGCGCGCAGGTTGCCGGCGAACAGGAGATGGGGGCGGGTCACACGACTTTCTCGCGAACCTTCGCGCTGAAGTAGTCCATAGCCGCGACGACAATCGTGATGCCCCAGACCGCGGTCGCGGCCTGCCGCCACTGCAGGAGGTTGATGTACTGGATGAGCAGGAATCCCACGCCGCCGCCGCCGACCATCCCGATGACCGTGGACATTCGCACGTTAATATCCCATCGGTAGATGGTAAACGCGATGAAGGGCGGGACGATCTGCGGCACCACCGCGTACCTGACCACCTGGAGCGGGCTGGCGCCCGTGGCGGTGATGGCCTCGATCGGCCCCGGGTCGATCGACTCGATCTGCTCCGAGTACAGCTTCCCCAGGGAGGCGATCGAGTGCAACCCCAGCGCGAGAACGCCCGCGAAGGGGCCGATTCCGACCCACACGGCGAAGACCGTGGCCATGATGAGCGGTTCGATCGATCGGGTGATGTTCAGAATGGTGCGCACAACCACATACACTGCGGCGCCGACAGGAGTGCGGGCCATGAGGTTCTTGGCGCCCAGGAAGCTCAGCGGGACCGCAAAAAGCACTGCGATAGTCGTGCCCATAAGCGCCAGGAAAACTGTCTCTACCAACCGGGCGAGCACAAGCGTGAAGGCGCTGCTGGGACGGAGCGCGCTGCCCTGGAGCGTCACCTGCACTCCCAGAGTGTGATGCTGCCCGATCAGATCGATCACCTCGACCGGGACAGTGAAGCGCCCCTCGCCGTCGGTGACAAACTCCTCACCGGGCGCGGACGAGCCGGACTGGTCTGTCCAGATAATCTGTCCCGGCCTCCCCGGGGCAAAGCCCTCCCCCCGGACAGTGACGGTCTGGCCAGGACGCCCGACGGGGGCGGAGAGCGCGATACGCGGTCCGTCCGCGGCCGGCGCCGGCATGGGTGGGGCTCCTTCGGGGGTGAAACTGAACGGGACGCGGACTTCCTGACGCAGGGGGACCCGGGCCAGGATATCCGGCCGCACCAGATCGCGCACCAACGGCCTGATGAGCCTCGTGCTCGTGACGAGTTCCCCCAGATTGATCTGTGTGACCTGCCACCCGTAAATATAGATCGCGGCCAGGCCGACGATCATCAGGAAAAATGTCCACGGCCGGACCCGAGCGCGGGGGATAGCCGGAGGAACGGGGCGGGTCAGGGTTTCGTTAGCCATCAGGCGATCTCAACCTCGACGGCCTCCTCGCCATAGATCTCGCGGAAGCGGGCCTCGTCGATGTCCTTCGGATACCCGGTGAACACTATCCGCCCGCCCTTCAGCGCGATGAGCCGCGTGCCGTAGCGGCGGGCGAGGCTGAGAAAGTGCAGTGCGCACATCACCGTGATGCCGTCGCGCCGGTTCATCTCTTCGATGTACTTGAGCACGGAGTGCGACGTCGCCGGGTCGAGGCTGGCCACCGGTTCGTCCGCCAGGATCAGCCGCGGCTCCTGCATCAAGGCCCGGGCGATGCCGACCCGCTGCTGCTGTCCACCGCTGAGCTGATCGGCCCGGGTGTGCGCCTTCTCCGGAATCCCCACCCGGGTCAGGCTCTCCACTGCTCGGAGCCGCAGATCGGATGGAAAGTAGTTCGTGAGCGACCAGCCGGCCGGAACGTAGCCCAGCCTTCCCGCCAGAACGTTGGTGAGCACTGAGGACCGCTTGACCAGGTTGAACTGCTGGAAGATCATGCCGATCTGCCGCCGCAGCTTTCTCAGCTCGCCCACAGGAAGCGCCGTGATCTCGACGTCGTCGATGTAGATCTTTCCGGAGGTAGGCTCGATCAGCCGGTTGATGCAGCGCATCAGCGTAGACTTGCCCGATCCGGAGAGCCCGATGATCACCAGGAAGTCCCCAGGGTGCACCTCGAAGCTGACGTCATCAAGCGCCCGGGTGCCGTCGGGGTAGAGCTTGGTCAGGTGCTCGATGCGTACGGTCGCGCCAGCCATCCCGTCCTCCTAGCATGGACAGGGGAGGGGTGGCGGATGCGCCTTCCCCTCCCCGTTGCCACGCAGAAATCGTCCAGGTTCAGCGCACGAGTCTCGACAGATCCAGCCCCAGCACCCGGACCGCCTCCCGGATCGGGTTGAAGAACGCATCCAGCGAGGGCACCTGCCGTCGATCCACCTCGTACTTGCTGATCAGCAGGTTGTAGTCGGCATAGCCCTCGTGCGAGTACAGATCCATCACCGCCCGCTGACCCGGCCGGGTCTTGATAATATCGAACATGGCCTTGACGATCTTCTGTTTGACCTCCGGCGCCAGCTCCTTGCGGAGGCTGACCGTGTCGCTCGGAATATAGGGCATGGTCGGCGGTCCGACATATTCGAGCACGGCGACCTTCTGCTTTACATCGGGGAAAGTCCGCTCCACCAGGTTCCTGGCATCGCTGCCGAATCGATCGCCGAAGGTCGCGCCCGCATCGACGCTGCCCTGATAGACTGCGGTGACCACCCGGTCGTGCCCTCCTACATACACAACGTTGCTGAAGAAGGTGGTCGGGTTGACCCCCTTCCGCGTCATGTAGACGGCCGGCCAGAGCGCCGATGAGGTGGAGGCGGGGTCCCCGAACGCAAACCGCTTCCCCGCCAGGTCGGAGAGGCTCCTGGCCCCCAGGTCGGCGCGGACGATAATCTGCGAGCCAAAGTAAGGCCGGCCGGCGCGCACGCTGATGAGCGCGACCTCGGCGCCGCAGCGCGCGTTGGCCAGGACGTAGGCGAGGGGCGCAAACCAGGCGATGTCCACCCGGCCCGCGCAGAGGGCCTCGATCGTAGCCGCGTAGCTGGTCGGAACAGTCGCTTCAATGTCGTAGCCTGTGGCGACCTTCAGCAGTCGCGCGATCTGCACCCCGCTGGCCAGCACGCGCTCGCTATCCTGGGAGGGCACAAACGCCATCACCAGTTTCTGCTGGGTCCTCGCTTGCCCGGCCGTCAGCGACGGCTGGAGCGCCAGCGTC
>JAIBHM010000131.1 GCA_020028535.1 Armatimonadota bacterium
ACGCGCACGCCGCGCCGCTGCTCGAACTCCAGGAGGTCGCGGCTGTTGCGGTCGATCATCTTGAATTGGAAGTCAGCGGACTCGGCCAGAATCGCCCCACGAACAATCGCCTTCAATTCCGCAGATAGCGGGTCCCACTTCGATTTGTTGACGATGAACTCGAGCGTCTCCACTGGCTGGTGATAACTCTGCAGCATGTAGACCTTGCGCACGTCCGGGAAGCCCAGCGCCTTGTCGGAGGTGGGGTTGTTAAATTCTGCGCCGTCGATCACACCTCGCTCCAGCGCCGGGACGATCTCTCCGCCTGGCAGCGTCACGACTGAGGCGCCGAGCAAACTAAACAGGTCGGCAGAGAGTCCGACCGTTCGATACTTGGTGCGTTTCAGCTGCTCAGGGTTCGTGATGGGGGTGCGGAACCACCCCAGCGGCTGAGTCGGCATCGGGCCGAGCAGGAACCCCACCACGTTCATGCGCATCTGCGTCATCAGGTCCTGGTACATATCGAACCCGCCGCCATAGTAGAACCAGGACAAGATGTCGGTCGCGTCCATCCCAAACGACGGGCCCGTCCCGAAGAGACTGAAGGCGGGGTTCCGAGAGTACCAGTAGGCGGGAACAGCGTATCCGCCGTCGAGCACTCCGCGGTTCACGCCGTCGATAATGTCAAACGTCCCCACCACGGCGCCCGACGGCAGCACGTCGATCTTGAGGCGCCCGCCGGACATCTCGTCCACCTTCTTCGCCCAGTCCACGAATGAGACGTTCAGCTCATCGCGCGTGGCGAACCCGGACTGCACCTTCCAGGTGGTCGGCGCCTGGGCGAACGTGGTCTTGATGTAGGGGAACTTCGTGGCGACCGTTACGCCTGCTGCGGCCGCAGTGACCTTCTTGAGAAACTCCCGGCGCGATGAATTCGGACCGGGCTGGCTGGCGGGGGGCTTCCGGCGGGGGACAACATTCGCAACGCTCTTGCTGCCTTTCCTCTGGCCCATGGGCCTCTCCCCTTTCGCAGACTGACTCACTCACCGCAAACAGCGTCACAGAGTCAGATGTCTGAACGGGATGGAACAGGACGGTGTGCCGCCATTATTACGCCACCCCGCACTCCCTGTCCTGCCCCCGCTGAGCGGCTGGTCTGTAACATCCGTGCAACCGGCTGGTACGGCGGGCACAAGGAGCGGTGATATACCCGGCGAACGTTCGCAGCGCCATGCTGCGCCAGTTATTCTTCATCGTCGCAGTGCTCCTCGTGCTGGCGGCACCGCCGGCCTGGGGGAAGGGATACGACCACCCGCTCATCGAGCAGACCTTCCGCCTGCTGCCGACGGGGGACGCGGACGTCGAGGAGATCCGCACGTTTCGTTTCGAGGGCGCTTTCTCCTGGGCAACGATTACCCGCAGCACCGTGGGCCAATACGGTGGCTACAACCTCGAGTATCAGGGCGTCTGGGACGCCGACACACGGCAGCCCCTACGCTATCAAGTTGAGCGCGAAGGCAACGACGTGACCTTGCGGTGGTTCTACCAGGCGCAGGACACGACGAAGCGGTTTCTCGTGGCCTATCGGGTCCGGAACGCCGTCCAGCGCTACGCAGACGTCGCCCAATTCTACTGGAAGGCCGTGGAAGGTGACCACGCCCCAATCGACCGTGTCCGCATCACGATCGTTCCACCGGCTCGCAGCCTGACGTTGTTCAAGGTTTTCGTCCACAGCAAAGCCTCGCCGGGGGAGCTGGAGATCGCCCCTGACCTCAGCCATGCCGTGATTTCCCAGACCGGGATTCCCGAGACCAGCTTCGTCGAGGTGCGCGTACTCCTGGAACCGGCGATCTTCGCTCAGGCGCCGGTGCAGGGCGGTCAGGACTATGCCGCGCTCCTCGCCGACGAACGCCGCCAATCCGAGAGGGAGCTGCGGATCTGGACCCTCTTCAGGACCGGGATCACAATTTCCGGATTGATCGTCCTGGCGCTCATTGGTGGATTCGTCTGGACCTACTATCGGTACGGCCAGGAGCCCGCGGTCACCTACTCCGGCATCTACGAGCGCGAGCCCCCGCGACCGCTCCCGCCTGCCGTGGTCCCGGCGATCATGACGCAGGGCAAGGTCGAACGAGTCCACCTGCCTAGAGCGTTCGGGGCAACGCTGCTCGAAGCCGCGCGGCTGGGATACCTGGAAATCGAGGAGCGGCAGGACAGCGGCCTCCTCGGGACGGGGTTGTTCAAGGACACCGACCTCATCTACCGGCTGACGGGGAAAGGCAAAGAGCTGTTGAGACGACGAACCTCGCCTGAGCTGCCGTCGGGCGAGCGCGCTTTCGAACCGTTTGAGATCGCCGTGCTGGAGGTGGTCTTCAAGAACGCCGGATCTGCGGATGTGGCGACGAGCGACGCCATCGAAGCATGGGGGAAGCGTATCGTGGGCCGGAAGAGCAACTTCCTACGTTTTATCGAACTGTGGGGGCCGCAGCTCCGGAGCTGGTTCGAGGGCAAGTTCTTCAAGCTCGACGACCCCGCGAGCGAACGCGCCAAAGTGGTTTTCATCGGCGTGACGATTGCGGTGATCGCCGTCGCCTTCTTTGTCGGATTCGGAGTCTCGCTGTTCGTCGCGGGGCCCGTCGGTGTACTGTTGATCGTGCTGGCCTACCGGGGCCTCTCGCGACGCACTCCCCAGGCCGCCCTCGAGGTCCGAAAGTGGGAGGCGTTCCGCCGCTTCATGAGCGACTTCTCAGCCATGAAAGACGCCGGCCCTCAGTTGCTGCACTTGTGGGAGCATTACCTGGTCTACGCCATGGCGCTCGGCGTAGCAGACCGGTTGCTGAACAACCTCAAACTCGTGGCGGCAGAGCTCCATCAGCCGGTGCCATCCGCGCGCTGGTTTCATTCACCCTCCATCGACCGGGGAATGCCCGGAATGTCGGTATCATCATTGGAGTCGCTCACGCGATCATTCCAGAACTTCCAGAACCTCTCGCGGGCGCTCTCGAGCTCGACCGGCAGCGGTGGGGGTTTCAGCGGCGGCGGGGGCGGGGGCGGTGGTGGCGGAAGCAGCCGCGCGGGGTGATCAGGAAGGCACCTATATAAGGAAGGAGGCAGTGCCTATGATAGACACTGCCTCCTTGTGCGTTTCGAGCCTTCTTCGATCCTACGTCTGTGTGACCGTGACCGTCGTGGGTGGTGACCGGCGGCCGGCAGGATCAATAGCCACCGCGGTAATCGTCAAGGTGGCGTTGGGGATGCGGATTGTCGGGTTGATGCTCACTTGCCAGTTCCCCGACGCGTTCGCGGTCGCCCTGACTTCACCGTACGTCCCACTGAGGTTGAACAGCAGCAGAGTCCCGCGGTAGTCCACCCGCACGATCACCTGCGAGCCGGGCACCGCGGTTCCGTTGATCACAATGGGTGCGCCAACGCGTGTCCCCTCAGAAGGCGACGTGATGGTCGCAGACAGTCCCTGCTGGCCGATCAATGACAGCCGAGTGGTTGCCGCCACGGTTTCACTCTGTCCGCCGCGCGACATGGTGACCAAGATCCGCGCGTTCTGTATGCTGTGCTGCGGCTGGACCACGAACTGGCCGACGAACACGCCGGGCTGGCCGCTGACTTCGGCCATCGGGATGTTCTGCTGGACGCCCTCGATGGTGAATGAAGCCTGGCTCCCGGACTCACCGAGCGCCGTCACCGTCAGAGTCTGGCCAGCCTGCAGCGGAGTGGTCGGGTTCACCGATACTGCACGGATCAGCGAACCCTGCACCGCACCGATGGTGAAGGCCCACTCGTCGTTGGTCTGGTTGCCGGCCCGGTCGCGGATGGCCGCCCGCACCGTCACGGTACCCGTATTGAGATTATTCGGGGGTACGTAACTGATCGCCGTCTCGGTGATTGTCGCGCTCCCGGTCACGTTCTGGCCGTTCACCATCAGGCGCGTGGCCTGCGGGTCGACGCCGGAGCCCTGATCAGCATACGTAATGAAGATATTCGGTCGGAAGTTGTTGACCATCGTCCCGGGCTGCGGGAATCGCTGCGTCACAACCGGTCCCTGGGAGTCAAACGTCACGGCGGTCGCGGACTGCATCACCGCCTCCTGCCCACCCAGCCTCAGATGGCCGAGGATGGCCGCGTTGGCGATGTTATGGCCGGCCTGGACCGTGAACGTGCCGCGATAGACGCCCGAGGCAACCTCGCGCATCTGGATGCCGGAGGCGACGTTGAAGATGTCGAATGTCGCCTGGCCGCCAGGCGTGCCGCGCAGCTCGACGGTAAGCGTCTCGCCCGCGCGCACGGGTCGCGTGGCATTGTGCGTGAATGCGG
Source organism: Armatimonadota bacterium (assembly GCA_020028535.1). Classification (GTDB taxonomy): domain Bacteria; phylum Sysuimicrobiota; class Sysuimicrobiia; order Sysuimicrobiales; family Kaftiobacteriaceae; genus Kaftiobacterium. The sequence goes on from JAIBHM010000131.1 coordinate 4,309, forward strand.
TGATGCGAACCTGGCCGGTCGGAGGAGGCGAAGGCTGGGCCGCCGGCTGCGCGGACACTTCGATCACCTGGCCGGTCTGCGGGTTCAACCGCAGCGTTACCTCCATGCCGGCCCGCAAAGTATCTCGCGATACGACGCGCCCGTCGATCATGATCGCCACGTCGTCGGACAGCGTGTACACCTGGCCGTTCGAGAGCACGATCGTGCGGCCTCCGCCTGCGATCGCCTCGATGCGGCCGGATACCCAACGCGTTTGCGCGCGCACCAGGATCGCCTGGTTCTGAGCGCCGAGGGTCACCGTCACGGTGTCGCCCACCCGCAGGTCGGCGAGGCCGATCGCCCCGACCTGACCCGTCTCAACGTTCATGCGGGTGATCGCCGTGTTGGATGTGATGACGATCGTGTGGACCGTGTTACCGCGCTCCACAAACAGCCGCTGGTTCTGCACATCGACGCGGAGGACGGTTCCTTCGATCACGCTCGGACCGGGAACCGGCGGCTGGCCGCTCGGCGGCGGCGGTGGTTGGGCCACAGACCCGGATGTAATCATGACCACCCGCGTGGACGGCATCCAATCGACCCGGGCCCCCAGCGATTCACTAATGAAGCGCAGCGGCACCAATGTACGGCTGCCGACGATCTGTGGCGGCACGTCGAGGAACATCTGCCGTCCACTGACCGAGGCGACCCGGCTGCCTATCGTCAGCTGCACCTGGTCCGACCCACGGACGGCCAGGATGCTCCGCGTCCCTGGGTTCCACTGCACGAACGCACCCAGGCGTTCAAACACGCCGCGCAGAGGAACCAGGACTCTGCCTCCGATGACAACCGGAGGCTGGTCAAAGAATACAGGTGACCCGTCGACGATCACCCGCACCGCTTGGGCCTGGGCCGGCGCGCTCGTGATCATGCTCAGACCGAGCGCCAGCACCAGGACCAGTGCTATACGAGCTCTCCACATGGGTAACTCCCTCCTTGT
>JAIBHM010000132.1 GCA_020028535.1 Armatimonadota bacterium
GGCGTCATCAGTTTCCACATTTGGCTGCAGCTCCGACAGCCGGCGCAGGCCGCGGTGGGTCGCGGTGCGCACGGAGCCGGGCCGCTTGCCAAGAACTCGGGCGATGGTCGGAACGTCAGGGCCCATGACCACCCGCGACAGCACGGCTCGGCCTGTTCTCGTGGCCGCGAGGCGATCATGGTGATCGCTGCGTCGGTGGAGAACGAGTCAGGACCAACAACAGCGTGAGCGATCCGAAAGTGGCTCGGGATAAGCGGAACGATCTGCAATAATCTCGGACAAAGTTCACTGATCGCCGACCCTCGCCAACGACTGAGTGGAATGCTTACCGAAGGAAGCTCATGATGGTCGTCGCCGCGCATCTGGCAGTCGCCCCCGGAACCTCCTGCGCACCACGCTCGTCGGTCAACGGGCGACTCCTGGGCGAGGAAAGGCTGTCTCCCAACCCGCCTTCGCGCCGGTCGATGCTGCACGCGGGTACCGCTAGCGCGCTAGGAGCGATCGGACCTCGTGATGTCGAGCGATCCGGTAGTCGCGTCGAACAGGCCGAGGAGGCAGGGTGATCAGCACCCGGTTCGGCCGCGGCCGAGGGCTGACCCGCCGGCTTCGGAGCCCCCGCCGGCCCAGCCTGTTGGTGGACGCGGTTGGGCGGGCAGAGACCGCCCACCCCGAGCAGCCAGCGCGTGACACGACGCTTCGCGGCGAGCACGACCTGGCCGGCCGCCTCGCCCGGGAGCTGCGGCCCTACTGGCTACGGATGCTTGGACTGCTGCTCCTTAGCATGCTCGCGACGCCGCTGGCGTTGCTGACGCCGGTTCCACTCAAAATCGTCGTCGACAGCGTGCTGGGATCGCAGCCTCCGCCGCGGGTGCTGGAAGGCATCATGCCGGCAGGGTCCGACACCGCCCTCTTGATCTCGGCATCGCTCCTCGTCGTGACCGTCGCGCTGTTCACGCATCTCCAGGACCTCGCCACCACGGTTTCTCGGACCTTCACCGGTGAACGTCTGCTGCTCGACCTCCGTACGCGCCTGTTTCGACATGTCCAGCGGCTGTCCGTCTCCTACCACGACTTGCGGGGCACGACGGACTCGACTTACCGCATCCAGTACGACGCCATGGCCATGCAGCAGATCGCGGTGGACATGATCCCGTCGTTTGTCACGGCGGTGTTCACCTTCGTGTCGATGGTCTATGTCACCGCGATGATCGACTGGGAGCTGGCGGTCGTCGCGCTTGGCATCTCCCCGGTGCTGCTGGTGGTGTCATGGCATTACCGGCGCCGGCTTCGCAGCCAGTCCCGGCAGGTGAAGGAGCTCGAGAGCGGCGCCATGTCCGTGGTTCAGGAGGCTCTTGCGGCGACGCGCGTGGTCCAGGCCTTTGGCCGGGAAGCGCACGAGGAGAAGCGCTTCGTCCGTCATTTTCACGCGGGGATGCGGGCACGCATCGGCTATATCGTCGCGTCGGGCGGCTATGCCTTCGTGGTGGGCCTCACGACCGCCGTTGGTGCAGCCGCAGCGCTCTACATCGGTGCCCGGCACGTCCAGGCGAGTGTGATCACGCTCGGCGAGCTGTTGCTGGTCATGACATACCTGTTACAGCTCTACGCTCCGCTGAAGACGATGAGCAAGAAGGCAGGATCGCTGCAGGGCTGCCTGTCCAGCGTGGAGCGTGCCTTCGCATTGCTCGACGAGGAGCCCGACGTCAAGGAGTGTCCCCAGGCGGTCCCGCTTCGTCGAGCGCGTGGCGAGGTCGTCTTCGAGGGGGTCTCGTTCGCGTACGACGGCGAACGGCCGGTTCTCCAGGATGTGTCTATCCATGTACGGGCTGGTACGCGCGTGGGGGTGGCTGGCGCGACGGGCGCCGGCAAGACCACCCTGGTAAGTCTCCTCAATCGTTTCTACGACCCCACTGCGGGGTGCATCCGACTGGACGGCGTCGACCTACGCGCCTACCGGGTCGCCGACCTGCGCGCGCAGTTCGCGATGGTGCTTCAGGAACCGCTGCTCTTCTCGACGAGCATCGGCGAGAACATTGCCTACGCCCGTCCGGGTGCGAGCTTCGAGGAGATCATGGCTGCTGCTGCCACCGCCGGAGCTCACGACTTCATCGCGGCTCTTCCCGATGGCTACGACACGCTTGTGGGAGAGCGCGGGGTTCGCCTGTCCGGCGGGGAACGCCAGCGCGTATCTCTCGCGAGAGCCTTCCTCCGCGACGCCCCCGTGCTGATTCTGGATGAGCCGACGAGCTCGGTCGACGTTCACACCGAGAGGGCGATCATGGAAGCCATGTCCCGGCTCATGGAGGGTCGAACTACATTCATGATCGCGCATCGCCTGACCACGCTTGAGGAGTGCGACGAGCGGATCGAGGTTACCGCCGGTCGTATCGCCCAGATGACCAAGGGATTGCGCTGAAGCGAGGCGGCGGATGGTGACCCGGCCGTCTGCCGACCCGATGATCACGAACTCGTCTCCAACATCGAGCCGTTTCGCGCCCGAGACGGAACGTTCGGGCAAACCCTGTGAGGTCATTGGATCGGCCGTCGGCATCAGGTCAGCGCGACATCCAGGATTCGCTCAGAGATCTTCCGGGCGTCGAAGTACGTTTCAGCGACGGACCGAGCGGCCAGGCAATGCCTTTCGTAATCTGCATTGACGATCGCCAACGCCTCGGCCGCCTCAGCCGGCGTGGTAAAGCGGAAGATGCCCTCACCAAAGGGCAGGTACGAGCTCGGTCCGGTGTCCTGCATCACCACCGGTTTGCCGGTCGCCAGGTAGCACAGGCTCCGATCGCTGATCCAGCCGTTCTGCTGCTTGATGCACGACGCCTTAACACAGGTCAGCTCCCCGCGCGAACCCTGGATGTACGAGCGGTACATCTCGGGCGTCCGGGTCAGCTCCAAGGCAGGACGGAGTCGCCATCCATGGCGCTCCATCGTCAGCTGATCCTCCGTGTCGTCTGGGGCCATACAGGCAGCCAACTCGAGCGGCTGGCTCGTCAAGTGTGGAAGTTCGGCGAGTGCGAGGTAAGCCACCCGCTTGTTGTTCTCGTACGGCACGTCGCGGCCGTGCACGGTCTCCGTCACCCATCCGCCCCACCAGTTGGTGACTGTCGTGAACGCTTCACACGAGGGGTCGTATGTATATGGCCACAGATCTAGGAACACTGCTGGGCGTATGTGAACCCAATCGAGACCGCAGTCCGGGAAGCGCGCCGCCGTGGTGCCGACGGTGTCGCCGGTCGTGAAATACACGTCATGTGGCGCCACCGGTATTTCGCCGTTGCTCATCCATTCCTGTAGCAGACCGGGGTCGATGTCCACGAGGGCGGTGCGGCGGAAGCTGGCGAGCAGCTCGGGATCGAGCGCGTAGTGGAAGTTCAGCAGCAGGTCGGCGCGTTCGAATGCCGCCCGCGCCGCGGAGGGTGTGGTCCCGAAGTAGTGGTATTCCCTACTCCGGGCGTGTTTCGTGCCGGCATCCGAACAGAGGATGACCTTGCCGTCCAGACCAAAGCGCTTCAACCGCCGTAGTAAGATTTCGGCCCGAAACATCTGCGGCCCAGCATCGCGGCTGTCGAAACGTTCGAACCAGTAAACCTCGCACCCTGACTGGCGTAGGGCCTGGACGTACTGCATGTACACCCAGAAATGGCCTCCGCCTTCGATAAACTTGATGGTCCGGTACGACGAGACTACGACAGTGGCCACGCCGGTCCCTCCCCCCGGGCCGCGGCGAGCAACGCGACGGCGTCCCGGTAATTGATGAGTCGGATCTGCTGCGTGCTCAGAAAGTCACGGACCGTCGGGTCGCACAGGCTGCGCAACTCCACCTCACGCTCCATTCGGTAGCTGGATCGCAGTTCCGGATCGCAGTAGCCGGGATGGCAGCTCAGCTCGGTGATGCCGGGCGGTAACTCGGTCGCGAGTAGGCGGATCAGGTGTTGGGCGCTGATCTGCTCCGCGTGCGTTTCGCCGCCCCACTGGCCGTAGAACTTCGACAGGTAACGCACCGGCGAGTGTTCGCGCAGCGGCAGCCGGTACCGGTCGGCTAGTTCCTGGAAGTACGGGAGCAGCCGAGGATTCCGATGGTGATTGTGATGCGAATCCAGATGTGTCGGCAGTCGGCCCGTGAGCTCGTAGAAAGAGTTCAGCTGCTGCTCGATGACAGGCCCGCAGCCCGCACCGGTCTCGAGGTCGATCAACGGCTGCCCCGAAGGATCCATCAGATTGGCGTGCAGGCCCACGCTTAGCGCCGGCAGTTCGGCCGTCAAGCGCAGCGCCTCGTGGCTCGCGGCCATGTTAAGGATCAGGCTGGTGCTCGTGAGCACGCCCCGCTGGTGTGCCTCGACGGTGCCCCGATTGATTCCCCAGCCGGCGCCGAAGTCGTCACCGTTGACAACAAGGTACGTGCTCAAATTGCCGGCTCCACGGCTTCGAACCACCTCTCGATCTCGGCCAGGCGGTCGACCGCCCATCCGGCCCGCGTTTCCACCGCGGCGATGCACGGCCAGACAAGACAGTTGGCCAGGCGCGAGATCTCCGCGGTTTCCAGCAAGAGGTTCAGGTCGCTCGTACCCGGCGCGCGCCAACCCAACGGTGCCACTGCCTGCTGGTAGTAGTCCAGGATCCACGGGCGGTCGTGGGCCGAGAACCGGTACAGGAAGGTCGACAGGTCATAGGTGAGCGGTCCCACGCCTGTCGCGTCCCAATCGATCAGGCAGGTCTGAAGGCCGTTGGGCGTGGGCACGGTGCGAATATTCTCCGGCCAAAGATCCCCGTGTAGTAGCGTCTCGGGACCTCCCAGTTCGGCCACACCGTGCGCTCGGTCGGAACTTTCGTCGAGAAGCGTGTACAGCCGGTGCAGCAGCCGGTCCCGCACCGCCACCTGCCCCGGGTCGAGGTCGACTACGGGCGGCTGGAGATACTCCAGGCCACGGATTGCGTCGCGGATGTTCGCGGTGTAGAAGGTGATCCCCCGGTCGTGTCCGCGCATCCGGCATTCCGGCAGGAGTGGATGCTCGGCGAAGCGCCGGTGAAGCGAAGCAATCAGGTCGACCGCCGCCTCCACGCGGCCGCGCTCGGGGTTAGTGGTGTCGAGACTCCAATCTCCGAGATCCTCGTATACGTGCCAGACGCACCGCCCGCTGCGCTCGGCCGCGACACCGAGCAGGACCGGGCAGCGGTGCCCCAGGTCGACAGCGGGCAGCCAGCGCGTTGCGATCAGCTCGTTGCGTAGGGCGCGGGGCAGATCCAGGAGCTTGACAACG
>JAIBHM010000133.1 GCA_020028535.1 Armatimonadota bacterium
GGGCTCGTGCGTGTCCTGGGTGTAGAACACCGCCATCCCGTGGCTGCGCGCCAGCGCCCGGAGCAACTGGATCGCGGGGATCGTCTGCGCGGCGGTGGGCACTACGAGCGCGCCTCCCGGCTTGACGAAGTCGTTCTGCATGTCGACCACGATCAACGCCGTCGTCTTCGGGTCGACGGCGACGCTTGCCTCGACCGGATGCTCTGGGGCCTCAACTACCGGCATGCCGGTCTCCTACGCAGGAGCGGTCTGTTTCACCAGCGGCCGGAGCAGCGGCACGACGAGGCTGATCACCACAACATCGATGACCACCTCCACAAGCAGCACCGCTGAAAATACAAAGGCGGTTGCCTCGCTGAACGGCAGCAACCTGGCGACGACAAAAGCCAGCAAGTTCAGGACATGGCCGACAAGAATGGTTAGCGCGGCCAGAGCGGCCGGGGCACGACGCGCCAACCCGGCGCTAAACCCCATGATCGTGTGCGGAATGACCGCGGCCAGCTCAAAGGCCCCCGATCCCGTGCCCGAGGTGAACAGCGCGTTCAATCCGGTCCCCACGAGACCGACCAGCATGCCGGGAACGGGACCCAGAAGAATGCCGGCGATGACGATGACAACCATGTTCAGGGCTATGGTAGAACCGCCCCCCATTGGATTGGGGAGATACCGCGTGAACTGCCCGATGATCACGTACAGGGCGGCCAGCACACCTACGTAGGCGATCTGGCGGGTGGACATCCTCGCCTCCTGTTGGTGAAATCTCTTACGACGCCGGAAGCAACAGGCTGATTTCGCGGACCTGCAGGAGTCTCCCTTTGTCGCCGCCGCGGCGGCAAATAGCCAAGGGGAGGAAAGATACTCCTCCCCTTTTTGGCTTATACGTCGGAACTGTCCTAGGAGACTTCCGGCTTGGGCTTCAGCGACGGAATCGGCTTCTCCGGACGGGGCGCGGGTTCGGGCTTGGGCTCCGGCTGCGGCGAGATCGCCGCGGCCGCGGCGGGGGGCTCAAGGGCCTGGCCGGACAGCGCCCGCTCAAGTTCTTCGCCTTCCAGGCTCTCGCGCTCCAACAGCGCCTTGGCGATCCGCTCCAACTTTTCCCGGTTGTCCGACAGGATCGCCCGCGCGCGCACGTAGCACTCGTCGATGATCCGGCGGACTTCCTTGTCGATCTCGTACGCGATCTCCTCGCTGTAGTTGCGCGTCTCCACCAGGTCTCTTCCGAGGAAGACCGGGCCGTGGCGCTTGCCGAACGTCAGCAGCCCGAGCTTTTCACTCATGCCGAACTCGGTGACCATCCGCCGGGAGAGGTCGGTGGTCTGTTCGAAGTCGTTCTGCGCCCCCGTCGTCACCTCGCCAAACGTCAACTCTTCGGCCACACGCCCGCCGAGCGCCACCGTGATCCGATCCAGCAGTTCGCTGCGGGTGTAGGTGTACTTATCCTCCGGAGGCGCGGAGATGACATAACCGAGCGCCATGCCGCGCGGCAGGATCGTCACCTTGTGCGGCGGGTCGGCGTTGGGGAGCAGTTTGGCAAGGAGGGCGTGCCCGCCCTCGTGGTATGCGGCAATCTCGCGCTCTTTGGGACCCAGGATGCGGCTGCGCCGCTGCGGACCGGCGATGACACGCTCGATGGCCTCATCCATCTCCGACATGGTGATCTTTTTCTTGTTGCGTCTGGCGGCGAGCAGCGCGGCCTCGTTCACGAGATTCGCCAGGTCGGCGCCGGAGAAGCCCGGTGTGTGCTTGGCCAGCACCTCGAGACCGACGTCCTCGGCCAGCGGCTTGCCACGTACGTGCACGTCGAGGATGGCGCGGCGGCCTTTGCTGTCGGGGTTATCGACGACCACCCGGCGGTCGAACCGTCCGGGCCGCAGCAGCGCCGGATCGAGGATGTCGGGCCGGTTCGTGGCGGCGATGAGGATGATGCCGGCATTCGGATCGAAACCGTCCATCTCCACGAGCAACTGGTTCAACGTCTGCTCGCGCTCGTCGTGTCCGCCGCCCAATCCTGCGCCGCGCTGCCGTCCGACGGCGTCGATCTCGTCGATGAAGACAAGGCAGGGCGCGCTCTTCTTTGCCTGCTCGAACAGATCGCGCACGCGCGAGGCGCCCACGCCCACGAACATCTCCACGAACTCGGAGCCGGAGATTGAGAAGAAGGGCACCCCGGCCTCGCCGGCGACCGCCTTCGCGAGCAGGGTCTTCCCGCTTCCGGGCGGGCCGACGAGCAGCACACCGCGTGGGATCTTGGCGCCGAGGGCCTGGAACTTCTTCGGGTGCTTGAGAAACTCGATGACTTCCTGGAGTTCTTCCTTGGCCTCGTCCACCCCGGCCACGTCGTCAAACGTCACCTTCGGGCGGTTCTCGGTGTGCAGCCGGGCGCGGCTCTTGCCGAACGACATCGCCTGGTTGCTGCCCGATTGCGCCTGACGCAGCATGAGGAGCCACAGGCCGATCAACAGGAAAAACGGCAGCATCGTGGAGAGGAGGTTCGGCCACAGCGCGTTCCGGTTCTTCGGCTCCACCTTGATCGTGACGCCTTTGCTCTGCAGCAGCGCCAGATACGAGGTGTCGTTGGGTGGCACGAACGTGCGGAAGGTCTGCTTGTTGCGCAGCTCGCCGGTGATCGTCTCGTCGCCAATCTTCACCTCGACGACCCGGCCGGCAGCCGCGTGGGCCAGGAAATCGCTGTAGGAGATCTCCTCGCGCGGCGTCTTGGCCCGATACAGCGGCAGGAAGAAATAGACGACGACCGCCAGGATGATCGCCCAAACGACCAGGTTGCGCAGATACCGGTTGATCACTCAGAATCCCCTGCCTTCCAATTGGCCCTACGATACGATGAAACCCTGTCCAAATCAAGCAGGCCGGGCGCGCACACGAAGCACCTTGTTCGTGCGATCTGTCACCCGGCAGGTCTCCGACACGCGATATCCCACGACCCACAGGATCCGATCCTGCGCGTCGGCGACCAGCGGAACCGTCGCCCGCTCCCATCTTGGGACCTTCGCGTCGACGAAAAAGTCCTGCAACTTCTTTTTCCCCGTGAGTCCCGATGGGACGAAGCGGTCACCGCGTCGCCACGCTCGAATCAGAAGAGGCGATCCCGCGCCCTCGGCATCAAAATCCGCCTGATGTGGTCCGGAGCCGGGGTGACCCTGCACGCCCTCGAGCAGGTCGGCCGAGAACACGAGCCCGAATCCCTCCGCTCTGACTTCACCGGGGACGGCAAGCCGGTACGCTTCGACGGCCGCTTGCGGCCGGGCGGGAGCCACTTCGATCATCCCGTAGCCGACCCGGACGACCGCGCCTCCCGTCTGCGCCTCACGGCCGACTCGCCCCGTCGACGCCACGCGAACCGCTTCTTCTAACATAACGAGGGACGGTGCCTCGGCTGTTCCGGCTACCTCGGCCACTGCCATCCGCAGCAGCCTTCGCTGCAGGGCCGCAGGCATTGCCGCGAACGTCTCTGGGGCAAACCTGACGGCGTCATGCTCCCTGTTGGGGAGGTGCCCGTAGTGAGCAGCGGCCAGACGATTCAACAGCGTATCGACTTCGCGCGCGGTTTCACCCATCTCCCAGGCCGTCTGCGCAATGGCCGGCGCGTCGCGCGCCAGTGCGGGAAGTACCTGGTGTCGCATGCGGTTGCGGACCATCCGCAGATCGCGGTTGGTGGGATCCTCGCGCCACACGACGTCTCGTCCGGCGAGATACTGCAGGATGTCCTGCCGTGTGGCCCCGCGCAGGGGACGCACGACCTCGGCGCCATCCAGCCGGCGAACGGGCGGAATGCCCGCGAGCATCTCCCACGGCCCGGCCCCGGCCAAACGCATGAGCACAGTCTCCACCTGGTCGTCACGGGTGTGGGCGGTGGCGATGCGGCGGGCGGCGGCATCTGAGGCGACCTGTCTGAAAAAATCGTAGCGTGCGCGGCGGCCCGCCTCCTCGATCGAGCGTTTCTCGCGCGCGGCGATGGCCCGGACGTCGGCCGCCTCGATCGTCACGGGAATCGCAAGGCGGCGCGCGACGGCCCGCACAAACTCCGCATCCTCTTCGGCGTCCGGCCGGAGGCCGTGGTTGAGATGCGCAACGTGCAGCGTCAGGTCCCAGTCCTCGCGCAACGCCTCGAGCAGATGGAGCAACGCCATGGAGTCCGCGCCGCCGGAAACCGCGACGACGACGCCCTCGCCCCGCTCGAGCATGTGATGCCGCTCGATTGTCGCCAGCACCTGATCCAGTAAGATCGTCATCTCCGCCACAAAGCAGACGGCAGTAGGCGATGGCCTACTGCCGGATCGAATCCTGGTGGCGGCGGGGAGACTCGAACTCCCGACGCCGCGGGTATGAGCCGCGTGCTCTGACCAGCTGAGCTACGCCGCCACGCCGCTCCTCATTATAGAGGAAATCTCGCGATAAGGGGAATCTACGGCTGATACTTCGGGGGCTACTTGGTGACGGTGAACGCGATCGGTGGGAGGGCGAGCCCGCCCCTGCCGCCTTCGAGCCGGCCCATAAAGACCGCGATGACCTCGTACGGACCCGGGTCGACGCGCCTCCCCTGCAGGTCGCGCTGATCCCAGGCCTCCCTGAACATCAGCGTCTCCCCAGGCCGCAGCGTCGCCGTCTGGATGACCTGGATGAAAGCTTTATCGTGGGACCACCGCCAGACTTCATCGCCGCGCGACCGGCGAACGATGAAATCGAAACGCTGGCCGCTGGTGAACGTGACAGAAAGCGCCGCGTTGCCCGTGTTGCGGCCGGTCAGGGTCAACTCGACCGACTCCCCCACGGCGAACGCGCGCCTGGCCACCGCAGCCTCCAGCGCAAGCGAGCCCTCGACCCGTTCCACTGACATCGGGGCGGCGCCCGCCGTCAAGGCGAGAATGCTGATCAGGACCACCATCCACAGCGCATGCATACCCGGTTCAAAATACGCAGCGGAAACGGCGCGTGTTCAGCCTATTTGACGGCGATCTTCGGCATCTCATAGCGGATCTTGCCGGCAGCGATCTCTTCTAGCGCTGCGGTGACGGGGTTCCTGGTGTCCAGGTCGACCACCGACAGCGCTCCTTCCTTGATCTGGCGGGCGCGCTTTGCGGCCACGATGACGAGCGCATACTTATTGGCGACCCGCTCCAGCAGCGCCTCGAGAGGAGGCTTGATCACCTAACGTCACCTCAATGCGTGGGGAACATGGGGTAGGCGAGCAACACCCTATTGTAACAACGTC